>CAZJRV010000051.1:0-14480 GCA_964548235.1 uncultured Verrucomicrobiota bacterium | reverse complement strand
GAGAACATTGCCGACAAGGAAGCGGCGATGGCCACCCAGTAATCCGGTTCCCAAACCGGCCCCGCAATTTTGCAACAGGACGCTTACAGCGAAATTCTTGACGGCGATGTGCTTGCCCGATTGAGCGGACAATTTCTGCACGCGCGCCAGCCGATGGTGGGCAACATTGTCGGCCATCACAAGAGCCCTTACCGCGGTTCCAGCGTGGAGTTTGCCGAGTACCGCAAATACACGCCCGGTGATGACCTGCGCCTGCTCGACTGGCGGGTGCTCGCGCGCACGGACCGTTATTACATCCGGGAGTTTGAGGCAGACACCAACCTGCGCTGCTACGTGGTGGTGGACTGTAGCAACAGCATGTCCTTTGGCGAGAAGGGCACGCGCAAGTTCGATTACGCCCGCAAGATTGCCGCCACGCTCAGCTATATGCTTGTACACCAGGGCGATGCGGTGGGGCTTCAGTTGTTTGATGACGGTGTGGCCACGGACATCCCGCCCCGGCGCAACCCGCTGCATTTGAAATATATTTTCGACACACTTGCCCAGGCCAAGCCCAAGGCAGAAACAGGGCTGGTTCGAGAACTGCATCAATTCGCCGAGCGCATTCGCCAGCGTGCGATGGTGATTATTATCTCCGACTGTTTTTGTGACGTGGATGAGCTGCTCAATTGCTTTGAGCATTTGCATTTCCAGAAACACGACTTTGCGCTGTTCCATTTGCTGGATCCGCTGGAGCTGGATCTGGATCTCGACCGGCCCATTCGTTTCCAAGACATGGAAAGCAGCGACGTGCTGCTGGCCGAGCCGGAGATAATCCGGGAACCCTATCTTGAGGCGGTGCAGGAGTATCTTGTGAAAATCCACGAGGGTTGCAACAAGCACAACGCCGACTACCGGCGCGTGAGCACGGATCAACCTTACGACGCCATTCTCGCCGACTTCCTGGTGGATCGCGAAATGCTTGCGAAAGGTCGCGTATGAGTTTTGGATTCGATGCCATCTTCTGGGGGTTGCCGCTGATATTTCTGCCGGTGCTCATTCACCTGTTCAACCGGCTTCGCCACCGCAAGCTGCCGTGGGCGGCGATGATGTTCCTGCGCATGGCAAACCGCAAATCCACCCGTTACGCGAAGCTGCGCCAATGGCTGGTGTTGCTCTTCCGGGTGTTGGCGTTATTGATGCTGCTCTTCGCGCTGGGCCAACCAATGGCTGGCGGCTGGGCGAGCAGTTTCTTTTCTGGGAAACCCGATGTGGTGGTGATTGTGCTCGACCGCTCCACCAGCATGGAGGGGCGGCCGGGAGAGGCATCGCGACTGGAATTGGCGCGGACCAATATCATCAAGGAAATCAAGAGCCTAGGCGAGGGCGTGCAGGTGATGTTGGTGGACCCCACCACTGATCATTTGCAGGCAGTGACCAATTCAGCGGCGTTGGTAAACCTCATGAGCGGGGGAGTAAACGACGTGGCCGCCGATGTGCCTGCGCAGATGGAGTCGGTGCTGGAATGGTTCCAAGCCAAGAACCGTGGGCGCGGAGAGGTTTGGATCGGATCGGATTTGCAGGCCAGCAACTGGGGGACCACCCACGAACGGTGGCAGCGGATGAGCGAAGCCTTCGAAAAGTTGCCCCAAAAAGTGCGCGTGCGTGTGCTGGCGGTGAACGACCCCCTGAAACACAACCGCTCTGTGCGCGTGAACGAGGTTCTAATTTTGGGTTCAGGCAATCTGGCGGAACTGCAGTTGGAAGTGGAGGTGCAGCGTGAGGATGACCTCAAGGGAAATATGACCGCCACGGTTTACCTTGGCATCGAGAATCGGACCCTTGATGTGGAAATGACCATCAATGGCGCGCGTCACACCCAGTTTGTGAAGCTACCGCTGGCGGACGCCTCGCAGGCGGGTTGGGGCTGGGTGGAGTTGCCGGATGACGATAACACCCGCGACAATCGCGCTTATTTTGTTTATGGCAACCCCGGCTTGATGAGCACAGCGGTAGTGGGCGGGGAGGATTACCCGGGGCGCTTTCTCCGGATGGCCGCCGCGCCCAATCTGGCCAATACCAATCAGGTGGCCGTGTTGCTGGATGATGGGCAACAGGATGCCTCCCAGTGGGCCAAACACGCTATGGTGCTCTGGCAGGGTGCCTTGCCGGAAGGGCAGGTGGCTAAGGATTTGCTCAAATACACGGAGTCTGGCGGTGTGCTCGTTTGTTTCCCGGGCGATACCGACAGCGAAGCGAAACTGGCCGGATTGCGCTGGGGACCCCGCCAGGATTTCCGAAATGAACAAGGCCGGCCTTATCCGAGCTGGCGGGAGATCGAGGCTGCTCAAGGGGAAAAACAGGATCATCTCGGCCCACGAATTCAAACTTGGGAGGAAAGCGAAGGCCCCCTGGCCCGCACCGAGGAAGGTTTCAGCCTACCATTGGATGGCCTCTATTTTGCGCGTTGGAGGACAGTGGAGGGGGATGGCACAGTGCTCGCTGCCCTGTCGCGCGACAGCGATCCGGGCACTTCGTCGGAACCGTTTTTGGTTCGCAAGGTATACGGGAAAGGGCAAATCATTTTTTGCGGCAGCAGCCCGGCCGATGGCTGGAGCAGCCTGAATTATTCGATCGTGCTACCCATCATGCTGCAACGGTTGCTGGCCGAAGGGGCTGTGTCCGGCTCCGGGCGCTTTAGCCTAGACCGAATGCGAACCGCCGGGGTGGGTGGATGGCCTCCCGGTGTGTGGGAACCGCTGGGTGTGAAGAAAAATGAAACGCGCAATTTCAATACCGAGGCCGGCGTGTACCATCAGGGCAGCCAAATGGTGGCGGTAAACCGGGCGCGAACCGAGGATGACGCAGGCGTGCTGCGGGCCCAGGACGCAACGGCGAAGTTTGGCGACATGCCGGTGACTCTGTTTGAAGTAAAGCGCAAGGGCAACCCCGGTGACCGCGAACGAATTTGGAAATGGTTCCTGAGCCTGATGGCCGCCGTGCTGTTGGTGGAGGGATTCCTGATCCTGCCCAAGGGCGCGGATGAAAGAGTGGTGATCGATCGATCCTCAACAGGCAAGGTATCCCCGGAGACAAGCGCATGAACGACTGGACGTTTCAACCCCTCGACACCTCCGGCTGGGTGCTCCCTTTTTGCCTGTTGGTAATGGCCGTCACTGTGTGGGTGAGCTGGAGCAATTGGCGCCGGCGCGGCGGCTGGAATGTGGGAGCGCTGGAGACACTGCGCGTGGTGATTATGGCGCTCATCCTCTTTACCCTTTGCCAACCGGAATTCATTAAAACCAATCAGGTCACTGATCCGCCCAGCGTGACCATCCTGCGCGATGTCTCCGGCAGCATGGCCACGCGTGACGTCCAGTTGAGCCAGCATGACGTGGTCACACGTGAGGAATGGCTGGAAGAGCGGATGAAATCCAATTTCCTCGCCGCCTTGAAAGCGCGGAACGTGAACGTGAACATGGTGGACTTTGGCATGAGCGCCAGCGCCACCAACGCCAAGACCTCCATTGCCGACGGAACGGATATCGGAGATGCGCTGGAGCGAACCCTTGCGCAGCGCGCACGGAAAAACCTCAAGGCAGTTCTGATGATGGGCGATGGGGACTGGAACCACGGGGATCCGCCAATCCAGGCCGCCCGGCAGCTGGGCGGGGAGAATGTGCCGGTGTACACCCTTGCGGTTGGAAGTGACCGGGCGCAGAAGGATTTGGTATTGGAATCGGTCAACCCCCCCACCTTCGGACTATTGGGTGAGCAGATTTCCATTCCTTTTCGCGTGCGCAGTCATTTGCCCGTGGCGGTAAATTCGACTTTCGTTCGCCTCACCAGTTCACGCGGGGCGGTGGTGGATATTGAAAAGGAAATCACCATCCCCGCCTATGGATTGGTGCACGATTCCATTGTGTGGGCGCCGGGTGATCTGGGCAATTACACCCTCACCCTCTCGCTGCCAGTTTGGGAAAGCAAGACCAGCCCGGACCGCGAATTGATTGAGGATAACAATCGCCAAACCTTCCATCTCTCGGTGCGCGAGGAGAAACTTCATGTGCTGGTGGTGGAAAGTTATCCGCGCTGGGAGTACCGCTTTCTGCGCAATGCACTCACGCGCGATCCGGGTGTGGAAGTGAGCGTGCTTCTGCTGCACCCGGAACTCGGCCCCGGCGAAGGACGCAATTACATCGGCCGTTTCCCAGACACTCGCGAGCAGCTCAGCCGATTCGATGTGGTCTTTCTAGGCGACGTGGGCCTCAAGGATGCGCAAAACAATGAACTGACCTCCGACCAGCTCGACCTGTTGCGCGGCCTGGTGGAGCAGCAGGGAAGCGGCCTGGTTTTCCTGCCCGGCCAGCGCGGACGGCATTTAAGTTTGGTGGATCACTCGATTGGCGAGTTGATGCCTGTGTCCCTCAGTCGCGATCCCAAGGATGAAAAGGGATTTCATCTGCCCAGTGAATCGCATTTTCATCTTACCTCCACTGGTCGGGGTCATTTTCTCACCATGCTCAATTCCGATGAGGGCATTAACGAGAGCATCTGGAAAGTGTTGCCGGGATTTTTCTGGTGCGCACCGGTGGAGAAATCGCGACCCGGTTCCAGCGTGCTCGCCACCCATTCCACCAAGCGAAACCAATACGGCCGGCTGCCGGTGCTTGCCACCCGGCCCTATGGCGCGGGCGAGGTGCTCTTCATGGGCACGGACGCGGCCTGGCGTTGGCGGCGCGGAGTGGAGGATAAATTTCATTACCGTTTCTGGGGCCAGGTGGTGCGATGGATGGCGCACAAGCGCAAGATGGTTCAGAAGGGTGGGCTGCGTCTTTCCTTCAGCCCCGAGAATCCCAAGGTGGGCGATGAGTTGTTTTTGCAGGCCACCTTGCTGGATTTATCCGGGGCGAATACCACGCAACTGCGCGCAGTGGTTACCGAGCCGGACACCACCAGCACCAGTCAGCTGGACTTTACTGCCGTGGAAGGCGGATGGGGCGTATTTCAAGCCAAGATGAAGGTGAAGAAAGGGGGCGAATATCATTTGAATCTATCCAGCCCCAATGGGAGTCAAAGATTGGAGGCGGTAATCCATGCTGATGAGCCAACTCTGGAAAAAATCGGTCAACCTGCAAACGTCAATGTGCTGCGCGAGATCGCCCGGCTCACCGGCGGCCAGAGCGGCGGCATTGATGATTTGGACCGGCTCATCACCGAGATTTCCGCCAAGGCAGAGAATAAAGAAACAGTGGAAATCTACGAGCTGTGGAATGACTGGCGCTGGGGCCTCGGGTTGTTATTCCTGCTTGCAGTTTACTGGGTATCGCGTAAGATTTTAGGATTGATTTAGGGAAAACCCCGGGAGGAAAGACATGAACAAGAACAACCGATTCCACGTGGAACTGCCCGAGAACCTTCGGCGCAAATTCAAGTCACTTGAGCGCAAGCTCTGGTGGGTGGACACGCTCATCGCCGCCTGCGGCATTGCCTGCGGTTTGGTGACCTTTTATCTGCTGCTCTTTCTTTCAGACCGCTTCTGGGACACCCCCGCCGCGCTGCGTCTGGCCTTTACTCTAGCGGGCGGAGCTATTGCAATGCACTACGCTTGGTTTTGGGCAAACCACTGGATCGTAAATCGGCGCGACAGCCGCGTACTCGCCGCAATCGTCCAGCGCAAACACCGTCGCATGGGCGACCGCCTGATGAGTGCGGTGGAACTCACCAGCCACGATCAGCGTGCTGAAGAGGTTTCCGAAGAACTTTGCCGCGCCGCTATTGACCAGGTGGATCGCGAGTCCGAACAAATTTCATTCAACAAGGCAGTGTCCACCCGCAAGTCACGCATTGCATTTGTGCTGGCGGTGTTGATCCTGGGCGTATTCAGCATTCCGCTGCAGTACACCCCCGGCGCCAGCCAAAGCACCCTCAAGCGCGCCCTGCCTGGATCCGGCGAGGATCGTTACACGTTTGTGCAAAACGGCGACCTTCAGGTGAATGGGCGAAATGCCGAGCAGGGAATTTTTTATGTGCCGCGCGGCGAGACGCTTCAGCTCACATCCCAATATCATTTCGCGGATCAGGAAGATGGAACGCCTTTCTGGGAAACCCTCGATGGTTGGTGGCAGAATGCACACGCCACAGCCGAGCGGATGGATGAAAGCCTGCAATCCATAGGCACGGACTTTGCCGGCGCGTTTTCCACCGTCATGCCCGATCCCACTGAAGCGGTGCTAGTTCAAGGACGCAACACCCAGTTAACTCAAATGGACGGTGGCCAAGTGAATTACACTCTCAAAGCCGGAACCAAGCCCATGAAGCTCGCCCTCCGTGTGGGCGATATGCGCCGACGCGCCCGCATCGAGCCAGTGGCAAGGCCCACCCTGAAGTCCATGAGCATTTCCCTTCAATACCCGGACTACCTCCAATATCCCACAGCCGAAAAACTCGAGGTTCGTTCCGGCGTCATCAATTATCTTGAAGGCAGCTCCGCCATCTTCAATGCCACCGCCTCGCGGGGCTTAACTTTGGCTCAGGTGAAAACAACCGGCGCAATCGGCGGCCGGGTTGCCTCTCTCAATTCATCCGTGAACGGGGAGCAAATCACGACTCCCCTTTTGGAACTTGATGACATCGCGAAACTGGAGTTGAGCTGGGTGGATCAATACCACATTGCTGGCCCGGCTACCCGCGATCTTGATTTCAACTCACACATGGACCAACCCCCACGAGCCCATGTGGTGGTGCGCAAAAAGAACGAGGAAAAAATCGAGGCCCGCGTGGTCGGCATGCTGCGCCACGAATCCTTAAGCATTCCCGCCTTGGGCGAGGATGACTACGGCATGCAGGAACTCAAAATCTATTGGGAATGCTACCAGCGCACCGATGCCGATCCATCCGAAAAACCCCCCGTCCTCCTCAAGAAAGGCGAGGCCATCCTCGTCGAAAATGCCCCTCCTGGCATTGGCAACCGCGCCCCGGAAAGCCTTGGCTCCATCAAGCAACTCGAGCAAACCTGGCATTTCGGCCCCAGCGACAAATCAATCGATCTTCCTGCCGACACGATCGTCCATGTCTACGCCGTGGCCAAGGACTATTACCGTACCGATCGTTACATCCGTTCCGTCGTGCCGGTTAAAATTTACATTCTCACCCCCGAGGAACACGCCCAGTTGGTGCAATCCGAGTTTGACAACAAAATGGCAGAGCTGGATGACCTTGTTCGCCGACAGGAGAATCTCCACGAAGACACCAAGAAGCTGCAGGAAATGTCCCCCGAACAACTCGCCGAGGAATCCACCGAGAAAGAGTTAGCCGAGCAGGAACAGGAACAACGCGCCATTGCCGAGAAACTCAAGGAACTCGCCAAGGAAATCGGCGAACTGGGCAAGGAAGCGGGCAAGAACAAGGAAATGGATCCCAAGACTCTCGCCGAAATGGCCAAAGCCCAGCAGGACATGAAAAACCTCGCCCAAGGTGAGATGTCCGAGGCCGAGCAATCCCTCAGCCAGGCGCAGCAGCAATCCAAGCAGCAGGACAAGCAAAAGGACATCGACGAGGCCGAGAAAAAAGAGCGCGAAGCACTCGAAAAAATGAAAGAGATGCAAAAGGACGCCGCCGAAACCAGCCAGGATATGTACGAGAACACCCTCGTCCTGCGCCTTCGCAAGCTCGCCGAATTCGAGGAGAAACTCGACAAGGAACTGGGTACAAAAATGAAGGACGAAACCGGCAGCCTCATGAGCGAGTTGCCCAAGCACCTGCAGAAATTCCTCCACAACCGTGCCGACGACCAACACCGCAACGCAACCAAGGCCAACCAATTGCAGGGCGAAATCAAGCGCTTCGCCGACAGCACCCAGAAGGAAAACTTCGGTGACGTTGCGAAAGAAATGGAAACTGCGCGCCCTCCGGAACAGCTGGATGAAAATGCCGAAAAGCTTCGCGCAAGCCGAACCATGACAGCACGTCTGCAAGCGATGAAGCTGGGCAACGATTTTAACAAATGGGCCGACAAGCTCGACCCGCCCAAGGACGGCGGCGATGGTGGCGACGGCGGCGAAGGGCAGGGCGATGATCCCAACGAGGAAATGCTCAAGCGCCTCAAGGAACTTCTGCGCCTGCGTCAGGCGGAAATGGATCTGCGCGAGCAAACTGGCGAACTTGAGGATGACCGCGCCATTCGCGCCGCGAAAAAATTCGCGGAAGACGCCCGGAACCTCGCCTTCCGCCAGTTCGGCCTGCTGCGCGATCTCCAGCTGGAAATGGACGCCCGCACCAACCTCGGCAAAGGCGAGTTCCTCGACCTCGCCCGTGAAGACATGGGCCGCGCCGCCGATGAACTAGACAAGCCCGAGACCGGTAACAAAGCCACCAACGCCGAGACCGATGCCATCAACAAGCTCGAGCAGGAAATTGCCGCCCTCATTAAAAAGAGCCAACAAAGCCAGGCTCAGGGCGAAATGACTCCTGAACAGATGGAAATGTTGATGATGATGATGCAGATGATGGGCATGCAACCCGGCCAAAAACCCGGCCCCGGGCAGGGCAACAGCCCCGGCATGAGTACCGCCGGCGGCAACACCAATAAACCAAACCAAGCCACCCCCGGCAACCGGCAGGGTGGCAACAACCCGGATCGCACCGTCCGCAAGGTGGCCGGCCGCGCCGACACCATGCCCAAGGAATTTCAGGGTGCGCTCCAGGGTTTCTTCAAGGAAGCTGAAAAGCTCCGCAAGTAACCATGAAACAACGCATCCTTTTCCTTACCCTCACCGCGGCATTCTTCGCACTGCTGATCCCCGGCGCACGCGCTCAGGAATTGTTCGGTGGATCCGCCAAGTACATTCCTAAGGAAGTGGACCGAATGTACGTGGATGGCCTCAAGTTTCTGGTCAACAACCAGCAAACCGATGGATCCTTCCGTGCCTCGGGTACAAGCGATCATTACGGCTCGCAACCGGGTGTTGTGGGATTGGCCGTGGTCGCCATGTTGGCCCATGGGGATGACCCCAACCGGGGTCCCTACGCGCTGACAATCCGGCGCGGGTTAAACCTCATCCTCAAAAACCAAAACGATCGCACCGGTTACATTGGCAGCTCCATGTATAACCATGGCTTTGGCGCGCTGGCATTGGCGGAGGCTTACGGGCAGGTGCAGGATCCCCGCCTTGGCCCAGCCTTGAAAAAAGCCACTGAACTAATTCTCAACGCCCAGAAACGCTCCCGCCAAGGTGCGTGGCGCTATTCCCCCGAGAGTAGCGATGCGGATACCACCGTGAGCGGCGCCAATCTTGTTGCTCTCTTTGCCGCGCGCAATGCCGGCATCGGCGTGCCCCAGGAATCCATCGATAAGGCGCTCGAGTTTTACGTGCGCTGCCGTTCCAGCGACGGTGGCTTTGGCTACACCAGCGCCGGCGGATCCAACAATCCCCGCACCGCCATTGGTGCGCTGATGTTCGCCCTTGCCAAGAAGAAGCAAACAGAGGTTTTTCAGGGCGCCATGGGCTACCTGCGGGCCAACCAAGCTAACGCCGGGTACGACCATTATTACCATTATTTTTTATATTACGCTGCGCAAACCTATTTCCATGCCTCGCCCAAGGATTGGGAAGATTGGAATGCCCAGAATATTTCCCGGCTTCTGAGCACCCAGAACAAAAAGACAGGCTCCTGGCCGGGCAGCAACTTCGGGCCCACCTTTGCCACGACCGCCTCGCTGTTGAGTCTGGCATTGAACTATCGTTACCTTCCAATTTATGAACGCTAATTTTCGTTTATGTGCAGGGATGGCCCTGCTGTTTGTCGTGTTGCCGCTGGTTGCCCAGCCGGAACCTCCGGATGCGGCTCCGGAGGAGGATGTGCCTGCTTTGGAACCGGCTCGTCCCGCTCCTTTGGTGCGTTCGAGCGCGCCTCCCAGCAGGATATCCGAGGCACCAGTTACCCGGCCGGAGCGGTTGCGCATGCTAAATGGTGATTCGTTTTCAGGGACTTTGTTGGGGCTGGAAAATGGACGTATCCAATGGCGGCATCCCTCGGCAGAGCCGGTGATTCCCTTCAAGGCATCTGATGTGGCGGATCTCGAGATTTCACAGCGCCCACGGCCTCAAGGCGCCCGGGCGCACAACAGTTCTGTGCGCTTGGTGAATGGCGATCTATTGCTCGGCGACTTGAAGGAATTGACCCCCCAGCAATTGGTTCTGGATACTTGGTATGCGGGGCTCTTGAAACTGCCGCGGCAATCGGTGGTGGAATTGCATCCGGTGTTAACCGGTTCTCGGGTGGTTTTTGCCATGCGTGAGGGCGATGCCTCTGGCTGGTTGTTTGGCAATTTCAATAATGGGATCAAACCCAAACCTCTGGCGGCAGTGCCAGCCGGCCCGGTCGGCGAGGGAGGGGAACGGGCACGCGCGGTGGCCCGTGAGGTGCTTGGTGAGCAAGCCGCAGCCACATCAGGAAACAAATTGTGGCGATACGATGGCAGCGGTTTTGTCAGCACCACATCCGGCGCAGTGGTTTGCCGGCAGGATATTGCCTGTCCAGACCGCTTTGAACTGGGCTTCGACCTTCAGTGGACAGGAAGCACCAGTTGTTATTTTAATCTCTGCTTTCTGGCCTCCAGCATCAAGGACGCTTTTTCAGGGGACCATTACCGGTTGCAGGTGAGTTCGGGTTATTTCTACCTGTACCGGCGCACCAAGCAGGGCAACCAGTCCCAGCTGGGCCGTGTGCAATTGCGCGAGAAGATGAACAACAAGACCCGGATGCGCGTTGAATTTCTTGTGAACCGCCCAAAGGGCGAGCTGACGCTGGTGGTGGATGGTGTCAAGATTGAGACATTCATGGATGGAAACAAGACGCCCATGCCCAATTCACGCGGGTTATCCTTCCAATCCACCAACGCGCAGGCGATCCGGATTAGCAAGATTCGCGTGTCAGACTGGAATGGCAAGATGCCGGGGGAAAAGGTGGAGAGCAATGGTCGGGAGGATTTCATTTTCTTCACCAACAAGGATCACATCCAAGGCGAAGTGAAAGGCATCAAGGAAGGCCGGGTTACGGTAATGAGTGCCTCGCTGGGCAAGCTGCCCCCGGTGGATTTGTCCAAGGTGGCCCGGATGCGGTTTGCCAACCCAACCAAAAAGGCTGAACCCGTTGCCGGCGAAACGCGAGCAACTCTGGCGGGCGGAGGCAGGTTGACTGGTCGCTTCGAAAGCTGGGCACCGGGCAAGGTGCGCTGGGTTCATCCTTTTGCCGGTTTGCTGGAGCTTCACCCGGCCGTGTTCCATTCGCTTGAAATGAACCGTGACCAGCCGAGGCCCCGCAAAAAGGAAGGTATTTTTTCCCAATGAAATTACACGCCCTAATTCTTCCCGCTCTGTTGAGCCTCCTTGCGGGACCCGCAATGGCGGAGATTGTCATCAAACCCGCCCGTGGCGGCACGACCAACACCAACCGCCCTGGCATCGTGGTGCCGGGCCCGGCAGACTCGGGCTTTCGGGGCACCAGGCAAAAACCGCAGGTGCTCGATCTGCTCAATGGCGACCAACTTCAGGGAACCTTCGTGGAATTTCAACTTGATACCGGGGTCACTTGGCGGCATCCGGCTTCCAAGGATGACATCAAGCTGGCCGTTGACAGCCTGTCGCGCATAAGTCTGCACCCGCGCGGAACCATCAACCTCCCCGCCGCGCAGAATTGTACCATAAAACTTCGTACCGGCGATGAGTTGATGGGCCAACTGGTGGAACTCAATGAGCGATATGTGATTCTCAATGCATGGTATTGCCATAACAGCCTGCGCATTCCGCGCAACAAAGTGCTCTCCATCCATCCCGGGGCCAAGACAGGCAGTGCTATCTTTGAAGGCCCCAACGGCTTGGAAGGCTGGTCTCAATCTGGCGGCAATGCGCGTGGCCAATTGCTGCCCAACGGACGGGTGCTGCGCGCCGGTTTATTCCCCAAGGGACTGGTGCCGGGCGGCCGGGGAGCGGGTTGGCAATTTGCAAACAAATCTTTTGTCTCCTTCTCTGCGGGCGCCCAGATCGGTCGACAATTCAAAGCACTCCCTGAATCGGTAAACGTGGAGTTTGATCTTTCCTGGACCGGCAACCCCGGCCTGTCCTTATATCTCTTTTCCGACCGCCTCGAGCAACATTCCGGCAATGCCTACATTATCAACATTAATTCCTCCGCCAGCTGTATGCGAATGCGCAACAGCAGCCAGAGCAGCCTTGGGAACCAAAACCTTTCCGTCCGCCTCCGGGGAAAATCCAAGGCGCGTTTCTCCGTGTGCGCCAATCGCAAGACCCGCGTCATATCACTGGTGATCGATGGCCAGCTCGTTAAGGAATGGAAGGACACTACCACCACCGGCATCCAGGGAGAGGGCAAAGGCGTTATGTTTGTGAGCCAGGGATCGGGATCCCAACGGATCAGTAAGTTGCGAATTCTAAAGTGGGATGGCGATGTGCCGAAGGCCGGATCGGCTGCCAAAAGCGCCTCTGATCAAGATGTCGTCGTCAGTGCCAATGGCAGCCAAACCACCGGGGTGCTGCACGGGGTTTCCGGCGGTCGGGTGAAATTTACTTCCGGCAGCCTGGGCGAACTGAACATTGACATCAATAAGGTCGATAAAATCCGATTGGCCAACGCCAAGCCTGAGAAACGAGTGGTGGAAATCGGTGATGTAAGGGGAACATTTGTCACGGGCGGCGAAATGATTTTCCGGCTTGAACGTTGGACGGCCGACCGGGTAACCGGAATGCATTCCTCCTTCGGCAAGGTCAACTTTGATCCGGCCGTGTTTTCCACGTTGGAACTCAACCTCAACAAGCAGCGCGGCGACAATTCCGGTGGATTCTAACTCCCGGTGAACATCGCGGGGACAACTCCGCATAAGTGTCACTTGTTTCCCGAGCCCACCCGGGTGTTTCATTTCCGCGATGACCACTTCATCCACCAACACTGTTGCCACCGCTACCCGTCGCCGTTCTGTTGCCCGTCTCAGCAGCGATGAATTTGATGTCCTCCAGAAACTCGGTGAGGATCGTGTGACGCTTAATCTCGACATCACACTCAAGCCCGTCACTTGGATCGCCCTTCAGAAATACGCGCTCAAGCACGATTGTCCGCTCGCTGAATCTGTGGAGAACGGCCTTGAGGAATCCGCCGAGGTCGCCGAGAACCTGCACATTAGCCTGGGCGCAGAATAAGCCACATTCAATTCCGCAGGCGGGTCCCAAGCACCCAGTCCCACAGGGGTGTTGATACGCCAAAATTCCCTGCACGCCCGTGCGCGTGATGCGTGAGATGATGCCGCCGCAGGAATTTTCCCACCCTTGATCTCGCTTCTTGCTGGTGCATCGCGTAATGAAGATATTCATACGCCAAATAACCGATCAAAAAAAATCCCAGGAAAACAGCGAAAAAACGCGACGGCACCAGCCAATGAAACACCCCCAGAAACGGAAGCAAAATAAAAGCCGCGTTCACCGGTGGCACCAGCGTGTGGATCGGTTCATCCTGTGAATCGTGATGCACCCCGTGGGCAAATTGCGCCCATCGGCTCAGGCGCGTCAATCTATTCGGCGGGTGCAGCAAAAATCGGTGCACTAAATATTCCACCAAAGACCACGTCCCGAGTGCCAGTGCACTTGCTGCTGCCGTCGTCGCCCAATTCAATGAATGCGATGTTACCCCCCAAGCGATGCACGCCAGCGCAATGGGTCCCCACAATGCCGCAGGCAAAGCTGGGTGAAACATACCGAGCCATTGCCAGCCGGCTTTTGGGTGGTGGAGTTTCATTGCCTTGGCGCCATGTCCGATTCCAAGTCCACCCCCAACCCTTCCGCAATGCGGTTGATGTAATTGAAATACCCGATCACCTGCGCCGCATCACTGATGGCTTCATCCGAAAAACCTGCTGCGCACAGGCCTTCCACATCTGCTGCGCTTGTTTCCTGCAATCGCAAAGTCAATTTCTCCGCCCACGCGCATAGCAGTTGATCCCCGTCCGCAAGGCCGGCATGTCGCCAGTTCTGCATTAAATGGTTTGCCTGTTCTATGTTGTTTGACTCCGCCCGGAAGTCTTCCCCGTGCGATTCCGTTCAGTAATGGCAGTGATTCGCTGCCGACACCACCACCGCTAGCATCTCCCGTTGTCCGCGCGACAAGTCGGATTTCCCGAACATCACCGTCTTGTACAAATCCATCGAAACCTTTAAGGCCGCCGGGCTGCGGCTCATCACCTTCAGGATTTCGTAAACCCGACCCGCCCGCTGTTCTGCCTGCCCATATACCCCGGCCAGAAGCCCCTCCGCCTCGTCCGGTGCAATTACGCCAATAAATGCCATGCCCCATTGTACCCTCCAAAACTGCGGAATCAAACCAAACCCAATCATGCTGGCTTGTATTCACCCCCTGAATCCCGTATTGGATGCAGACCGACTGCCGGTGTGGTGGAATTGGTAGACACAGGGGACTTAAAATCCCCCGGCCTT
>CAZJRV010000050.1:0-14524 GCA_964548235.1 uncultured Verrucomicrobiota bacterium | reverse complement strand
CCCATCACCCCCATCATGCTCGGCGACGCCGCCCTCGCCAGCCGTTTCGCCGATGCGATGCTCGAGAAAGGCATTTACGTCATTGGCTTTTCCTTCCCCGTCGTGCCGCAGGGCAAGGCGCGCATTCGCACGCAAATCTCCGCTGCGCACACGCGGGAAGATTTGGAATTCGCAATCGCCAAATTCGGTGAGGTGAAAACTGAAATGGGAATCTGATGAGCGCAACCGACATTTGCCCTTCCATCATCGACGCCATTGGCCACGCGCCGGTGGTAGACCTCTCGCGCCTCACGGCCGACATTGATGGCCGCATTCTCGCAAAGCTGGAGTACCTCAACCCCGGCGGCTCAAAGAAGGATCTCATTGCGCGCGCCATCATCCAGTCGGCGGAAGAGAAAGGCCTGTTGCAGCCGGGCCAAACGGTGCTTGAGGTTACCAGTGGCAACACTGGGAACGGACTGGCGATGATTTGCGCGGTGAAGGGCTACCCGTTCATCGCCGTGATGTCGCGTGGCAACACGCCCGAGCGCGCGGCGATGATGCGCGCGATGGGCGCCACCGTGGTGCTCGTGGATCAGGGCGACCCCAAGATGGGCGTCACAGGCGATGACATCCAGCGCGTGGAGGACACCGCCGACCGCCTTGCCACCGAGCACAATGCCTTTCGCTCGGATCAATTCAAGCGCGAGGAAAACGCGCAGGCCCACTACGAACACACCGGCCCCGAGTGGTTGCGCCAAACCGGAGGCGCCATCGATGCCTTTTGCGATTTCGTCGGCACCGGCGGCGGCTTTGCCGGCGTGGCGCGCGCGTTTAAGGAGCACAACCCCGACATCGGCTGCTACATCGTCGAGCCGCATGGCGCGGCCAAGCTCGCGGGCGATTGCATCACCTGCTGCGCGCACGTCATTCAGGGCGGCGGCTACGCGAAGGAACTGCCGCTCATCAACGAAGCCCACGTCGACGGCCATCTCACGGTCGATGACGCCGAGGTCACCAAAATCACACGACGCCTCGCCTTGAAGGAAGGCATCTTCGCCGGTTACTCCTCCGGTGCCAATATCGCCGCCGCTTATCAATTGCTCAACGGCGATTTCAAAGGCAAAACCATTGCCATCAACATCTGCGATTCCGGCCTCAAATATTTGAGCACGGATTTGTGGGAGGACGACTTGAGCGCGCCCGCGTAGTTGTAAAAAACTATGGCAGTCGAAAACCAATCCTTGGAGGCACGCGCCGTGGTACTGGCGCGCGAGCTACAATCCAACGCTGGCAGACTGATCACGCCCGCCGAACAGGCTCAGCTCGATGAGCTTTCCGGCATGCTCGAGCATCCGCCGGACAAAGTGACGGTTGCGCAGCTCACCGACCAAGCCTTCCGCCCGCGCTCGGCCACTCGCGGCATTAGCCAGTTTCAGCATTTACTGGAGACACGCGGCATCCCCCGTTTCTTTGGCGCGTTCGACAAGCTCGGCCTGCAAATCCTGCGTGGCATCGGGCAGCTGGTGGCCTTCGCGGCGTTCCCGCTTTCGCGCCGCAAGATTCGGCAGGACACCGCCGATGTCATTTTGCGGGCGGAACATCCGGCGCTCACCGCGCATTTGCAACGCCGCCACGCCGAGGGCTTGCGCATGAACGTCAACCTCCTCGGCGAAGCCGTGCTTGGCGAAACCGAGGCCGCGCATCGACTGGAGCAATACCTCGCCACGCTCGCCTTGCCCGAGGTGGAAGTGGTGTCGGTGAAAATCTCCACGCTCTATTCGCAGGTCAACCCGCTCGCGCGTGAACACACCATCGCCGTCTTGTGCGAGCGCTTGGAGAAACTCTTTCGCGCCGCCGCCGACCAAACTTTCACCCGCCCCAACGGCGATCGCACCGCGAAGTTTGTTTACCTCGACATGGAGGAATATCGCGACATGCACCTCACCGCCGAGGCGTTTATGCAAACGCTGGATCGCGAGGGCATGGAGCAAGTCAGCGCCGGCATCGTCCTGCAGGCGTATCTGCCCGACGCCCACGCGATGCAACAAAAAATCAACGCGTGGGCCCGCGCGCGCGTGGCCGGCGGTGGCGCGCCCATTCGGTTGCGACTGGTGAAGGGCGCCAACATGGAGATGGAACGCATCGAGGCGGCCATTGGCGGCTGGCCGCAAGCGCCGTTCAACGTGAAGATGGACAGCGATGCGAATTTCAAGCGCATGTTGCACGAGGCGATGCGCGAGGAAAACATCGCCGCCGTCCGGCCCGGCATCGCGTCGCATAACCTCTTCGACATCGCGTACGGATTGCTGCTCGCGCAGGACTACGGCGCGATTCACCGCGTGCGGCTGGAGATGCTCGAGGGGATGGCCAGCCATCAACGCCGCGCACTCGCCAAGCACGCGGAAAATATTCTGCTCTACGCACCCGCCTGCCGCGATGAGGAATTCATCAACGCGATTGGTTATCTCATTCGCAGACTCGACGAAAACACCGGCCCCGACAACTTCCTGCGCCACGCCTTTCACATCAGCGTCGACGACCCCGAATGGGCGCGGCTGGAAGAGATGTTCCTCGAATCCGTCCGCCGCATTGAATCGCTTCCTAACGGGCCCAATCGCCAGCAGGACCGCCGCCAGCCCGCCACCGCGCCGAGGCTTGCCGATGATTGGCGCGAATTCACCAACGAACCCGACACCGATTTTTCCCTGCCGCAACACACCGAGTGGGTGCAGGACATCATCGCGAAATGGAAACCGCGCTGCGGCGATGACGCCACAAATATCCCGCTCACCATCGCCGGCGAAACCGTCACCGCCGAGCGCACCCTCATCGAAAGCATCGATCCGTCACGCCCCGACACCATCGTGGCCCGCGCTGCGCAAGCGAATGGGGAGGACCTCCAGCGCGCCTTGGCCTGTGCCAAGGCCGATCCCGCCGGTTGGCGCACGATGCCGATGGCCGAGCGCAACGCCATTCTCGCTAAGGCCGCGCAGTTGATGCGTGAGGCGCGGGGCGACCTCATTGGCGCGGCGATGGCCGATGGCGGCAAGCTCGCGCCGGAGTCGGACCCGGAAATTTCTGAGGCCATCGATTTCACTGAGTTTTACCCGCGCACCGCGCAGGCACTGGCCGATTTGCCCAACCTCACCGCGCGGCCCAAGGGTGTGGTGGCGGTCATCGCGCCGTGGAACTTTCCCATCGCCATCCCGTGCGGCGGCGTGGCTGCGGCGTTGGCGGCGGGCAACACCGTGCTGCTCAAGCCGGCATCCGACACACTGTTGCCAGCGCATCTCATCTGCGAATGTTTCTGGAATGCCGGTGTGCCGCGCGAGGCGTTGCAATTGCTGCCGTGCCCGGGCCGTTTGGCGGGCGAGCATTTGGTGAGGCACGACGACGTGGACGTGGTCATCCTCACCGGCGGCACGGCGACGGCGCAAACGATGCTGCGCGCCAAACCGTCGCTGAACTTGCTCGCCGAGACCGGCGGCAAAAACGCCACCATCGTCACCGCCATGGCCGATCGCGATCAGGCGATCAAGCACGTGCTACACAGCGCCTTCGGCCACGCGGGTCAGAAATGTTCGGCCACTTCGCTGTTGCTTTTGGAAGCGGAAGTTTTTGATGACGGCAAATTCAAACGCAGCCTGCGCGATGCGGTCGAAAGCCTCGCCGTCGGCTCGGCGTGGGAACTGCACGCAAAAATGAATCCGCTCATTCGCCCGGCCAGCGGCGACCTCGCCCACGCGCGGGAAACGCTCGAGCCCGGCGAGCAATGGCTGGTGCCGCCCCTGCCCGCGGACAACCCGCACCTTGCCTCGCCCGCCGTGAAGTGGAATGTGCAGCCCGGCGCGCATTCGCACCTCACGGAACTCTTCGGCCCAATGCTCAGCGTGATGCGCTACGAAAAACTCGACGACGCAATTGATCTCATTCACCAAACCGGTTTCGGCCTCACCTCCGGCATTGAGACGCTCGACGAACGCGAGCAGGAACATTGGCAACGCCGCGTACGCGCCGGCAATTTATACATCAATCGCCCCACCACCGGCGCCATCGTCCTGCGCCAACCCTTCGGCGGCATGGGCCTCAGCGCCTTCGGCCCCGGCATCAAAGCCGGCGGCCCCAGCTACGTCGCGCAGTTAATGGATTTTGAGGAAACGAGCGATCCGAATGGCTGCGATCTGGCGAATGAAAAACTAAAGGCCCTCGCCACCCGCGTGCCATCCGTCGAGCCTGCTTTGCGCAGTTACACCCAACAAGCCTGCGAAGAATTTCACGCTGAACACGACCACCTTCGATTGCTCGGCCAAGACAACCTCCGCCGCTATCGCCCCATCGAGCGCCTCTGCATTTGTCTCCACGCCGACGACACTAAACAGGAAATCGCCGCCCGCCTTGGTGCCGCGATGGCCATCGGCTGCACCGTCTCCATCACTGGCCCCGGCGCAGAAGATTGGCGCGACTTCGGCCAAGTCGTTCCCGAACCCAACGTCGAAAAATTCGATCTGCTCCGCTATGCCGCACCCGATCGCGTCCCGGAAGCAATCCGCAGCATCGCCCATGAAGCCTGCAAATACATCGCTGACTCACCGGTGCTGTCCGAAGGCCGTCTCGAATTACTTTGGTACGTCGAGGAACAAAGCCTCTCCAACGATTACCACCGCTACGGCAACCTCGGCGCGCGCGCGGATGAGCAGCGGAATGGGCCGGTATAATTCACCACAGAGGCACGGAGAGCACAGGGATTTTCACGATGATCAGGATTCTCAATCCTGAACATTCTTCTCATCAGTGTTAAATCTCCGCGTCAAACATCAGATGCGTGCAGGGGCTGGCCGCAGGCATGGCAATGGTTGGCGTCGGTGCGGTGGCCTTCCACGCCGCAGTTGGGGCAGGCTCGGGTGTTGGGCGCGTTCGGGCCGTCGACGCGGGTCATCTCGGCAGTGACGATTCCGGTAGGCACAGCGATGATGCTGTAGCCCATGATCATCACCAACGCCGCAAAGAATTGCCCGAGCGGCGTGGCGGGCGTGATGTCGCCGTACCCGACGGTGGTGAGGGTGACGATGGCCCAGTAGATGCTCTTGGGGATGCTTTCAAATTTCGTGCCGGGCTTGCCTTCCACCAAATACATCACCGCGCCAATGATGATGGCCAAAATGAATACGGCCAGCAGGAACACCATGATTTTTGCAAAGCTCGCGCGCAGGGCCCGCATAATGGTGCGTGCGCCACGGACGTATTCGATCAGCTTGAGGATGCGAAAGATGCGAAGCACCCGCAGCGCGCGCACCACGAGCAGGTGTTCGGAGCCGGGAATAAATGCGCCGATATAAGTAGGCAGAATGGCGAGGAGATCAATGATGCCAAAGAAGCTGCGGGCGTACTTGGCGGGCGAATCCACGGACCACAAGCGCAGGGCGTACTCGATGGTGAATAGGATAGTGAAGCCCCACTCAATGGCGTTGAGGGTGCGGATCCATTTTTCCATTCCGGGCACGGTGATACACATCACCACGGCGACACTGGCGATGATGGCGAGGATGAGCGCGACATCGAATGCCTTGCCCGCGGGGGTGTCGGCCTCGTGGATGATGATCCGGAGCCGTTCGCGCAGGTTGGGCTTGGGTGTGTCCGTGTCCATAGTTGAGTGGGCCATGCGTCCTCCTTGGAATGGTGTAACCGAAAATGCCGTTCAAAACAATCCGATTTGCAGGGGCCATTGGCGCGGTGCATTTCAACTTGCCGTTGGGCGCGCAGCCTTTAGCCTCTGGGCATTATGAAAATGTGGATTTCATTTTTCTTGTTGGCAGTGGCTTCATCGACAATTGCGGCGGACAAAAAAACTGCGCTCGATCGTTACGTGGCCAAGCCGGATTCGGCGTATAAATATCGACTGGTCAAAACTCGGAAAGTGAAGGGTGACACGGCGTTTATCATCGATATGACTTCGCAGCGGTACCTGACCCGGAAAGAAGTGAACCGACCGGAGTGGCGGCATTGGGTAACGATTGTGAAGCCCGCGCGCGTGAAGCATTCCACGGGGCTGCTTTACATCGGGGGTGGCGCCAACGACGGCAAGGTGCCGGAGCCACGGAATGATCTGGTGGCCATAGCGCGGGCCACGCAGTCGGTGGTGGCGGAGATTCGTATGGTGCCTAATCAACCGCTTGTGTTTGCCGGCGAGAATCGCACGCGCTCGGAGGACGCCATTATCGCGTACTCGTGGGACAAGTTTTTGAAAACTGGCGATGAAAAATGGCCGCTGCGTTTGCCAATGACCAAGGCGGCGGTGCGTGCGCTGGACACGGTGACAGATTTTTTGGCCACAAAAAAAGGCGGTGGTGTGAAGGTGGATCGCTTTGTGGTCACGGGCGCTTCGAAGCGCGGCTGGACGACTTGGAGCACGGCGGCGGTGGATAAACGCGTGGTGGCGATCATCCCGATTGTGATCGATATGCTGAATACCGAGCCGAGCTTCGAGCATCATCGCGATGCCTATGGCGGCTATGCCGAGGCTGTGGGCGATTACACCGCGATGGGCATCATGAAATGGATGGGCACGCCCGAGTTCGCCAAGCTCAAGCGTATCGAAGATCCCTATGAATATCGCGACCGCCTCACGATGCCGAAGTTTTGCCTCAACTCCGCCGGCGACCAGTTTTTCCTGCCGGACTCGTGGCAGTTTTATTGGAAAGATCTCAAGGGCCCCAAGCACCTGCGCTATGTGCCCAACACAGGCCATAGTTTGCGAAACAGCGATGCAATCGAAAGTCTCGTGGCATTTTATCACGCCATCCTCAACAAAACTCCGCTACCGCGTTATGAATGGGCCGTAGAACAATCCGGATCCATCATCGTGCGTGTGAAGGACAAGCCCAAGGCCGTGCGCCTGTGGCGCGCCACCAATCCGAATGCGCGTGACTTCCGCATCGACAAGTTGGGTGCCAAATGGAACAGCACGGCCCTTCGCCCGGGAATCAATGGCATCTACCGCGCCCCGGCTGCGCGCCCGCCCAAGGGATGGACGGCATCATTCATCGAGTTGACGTTTGAAGGAAAGGTGAAGCCGCTAACATTCACCACCGGCGTGGTGGTGACACCCAAGACGCTGCCGTTTGTGAAACGGGCAAAATAAGAGCAGCGCCTTCCGGCCATTGACCCGACCCGTCGGATGTTTTCCCTCGCCACCCCCATGTGGTGGGCCATACTTCACAGCACACCATGAATATGCGTTGGCTGTTTCTTTCTTTGTTATTTCCCGTTGTGTGCTTCGGCGCGTCGCCGCGTGGCTTGGCGGCGATCACGGTGGCCGATGGATTTTCCGTGGAACTTGCCGCGGGGCCGGAGTTGGCGCCGTTTGGGATGTTGGCGGATTTCGATGCAAAGGGGCGTCTTTTTATCGCAGCGTCTTCCGGCAAAAATATTGGCGGCAAGGCGATGAGCGAAAAGCCGGAATGCAAAATTCTGATGCTTGAGGACACAAACGGCGATGGGCGGTTTGATCGCAGCATGGTGTACGCCGAAAAGGTGGGCATCCCCATGGGGCTGCTTTGCTGGCGCGGCAATATTTACACCGCGTCGCCGCCCGATGTGCTGCGGCTGCGCGATACCGATGGCGACGGCAAAGCCGATGCGCGCGAAGTGCTCGCCAGCGGCTGGCACGTGCGCGGCACGGCGAGTTTGCACGGGCCCTTTCTCGGGCCGGAAGGGTGGCTGTATCTCACCGATGGCCGGCACGGGTTTGATATAAAAACCAAAGACGGCCGCAGCTTCAAGGGACTCGCTTCACGCATTTGGCGGATGCGACCGGACGGCACGGGCTTGGAATCCGTGGCGGGCGGGGGCTTCGATAATCCCGTGGAAATCGTCTTCAACCCCGGCGGCGAAATGATCGGCACGATGACTTATTTCACCAATCCAAAAAACGGCCAGCGCGATTCGCTGATGCATTTTCTCGAGGGCGGCGTGTACCACAAATGGCATCCGAGCGTGGCCGAGTTCACGCGCACGGGCGATTTGCTCGGCCCCATGACCCGCTTCGCCCGCGTGGCCCCGGCGGGATTGCACCGGCACTCGGGGCTGGGCTTCGGCAATTCCTTTCGCGGCAATCTCTTCAGCGCGCAGTTCAACCCGCATCGCATCCAGCGCCATATTTTGAAACGCAGCGGGGCAACCTTCACCTCGGTGGACAGCGATTTTCTGGTTTCCACCGACCCCGACTTCCATCCCACCGACGTGCTCGAGGCGCCCGATGGCAGCCTCATCATCATCGACACCGGCGGTTGGTACATCGACCAATGCCCCCTCTCGCGCATCTCGCGCCCCGAGCACAAGGGGGGAGTTTATCGCATTCGCAAAAAAGGCGCGCCCAAAGTGAATGATCCACTCGGCAATTTTTTAGCTCGGGCCGATTTGTCCCTCAACGCATTCGCCAACCTGCTCGCCGATCCCCGCCCCAAAGTTCGCGCGCGCGCTTTGGAGCGCATCGTGAAAATGGACGAAGCCATCGTGCCGCCGCTCGCTGCCTTAATTGCCGATCCAAAAACCCGCGCCGTTGCCAAGTGCCGCGCCATTTGGGCGTTGCACCGCCAAGGCTCGGAACCCGCCCGCATCGAGATTCGCAAGGCGCTCGCGCACCGCTCGCGGGAAGTGCAAATCGCCGCCGCGCGCTCCACGGGTTTGGCCAAGGATCAAGCCGCCATCCAGGCCGTGCTCGCCGGCTTGCGCTCAAAGGACGCCGCCGTCTCGCGCGAGATGGCCACGGCCCTCGGCTTTATGGGCTGCAACAATGCCACCGGGCCGTTGGCCGATGCCGCCGCGCGCAGTGCCGATGCGCATCACGACCATGCGCTGATTCATTCGCTGATTCTGCTGAATGTGCCGGAAATTTTGCAGCAAAAGCTGAAGGCAAAAAATCCCCGAGTTCAACGGGCCGCGTTGATTGCGCTGGATCAAGTGAAGGACAGCCCGCTGAAGCAAGCCGACGTGACGCCACTCCTTCATTCCGCCGATGCCGAACTGTCGCGCGCGGCGTTGTGGGTGATGACGCATCACCCCGATTGGGCGGAAGGCGTCGTCGCCTATCTCAACCGCAAAGTGTTGCTGGACGCCGAATGGTCCGAGGCGGAAACGGCCACTGTGCGCGAGGCGCTCACGGTGTTCGCCGAAAACCAGGCGGCACAATCGCTGATGACCGCGTGGCTCGATGGCCGCCCCCTGCACACCGTGGCCAACCTCGAGGCCCGCCGCCCCTTTCTTCTCCGCGTGATGGCGCGTGTGGAGGTCAAGCGGTTTCCGAACGATTGGCAAACTTTACTCGGTAAAATCTCCGGCAATCCGCGCTTCACCGAGGCCACCCGATTGGCGGCCATTCACGTCATCCAATCACGCGCGCTCACGGGCGCGGACGCGGCGTTTTTAAAAATCTCCGGGGATGCACAAGCCACGCCGACGTTGCGACTGGCGGCATTGGATGTCGTGGCGCCCCGAATGAAAACCGTGCCCCAAGCCGTAGCCGTTTTTTTGCAAAAACAAACAAGCGCGAAATCCCCCGCCACTGCCCGCGCCGCCGCAGCCCGCGCGATGGGGCGGTTGCCGTGGAACGATGCGCAGTTGAAACTAATCGCCGCCCAAACGCTGGCATCCGCCGATGGGCTGACGTTGCCGTTGGTGTTGCCGGCGTTTGAACATTCCAATTCGGTGGCGGTGGGCACGGCAATGGTGCGTGCCCTTGCGTCGGCCCCGAAGGGTGCGTTGAACGAAGCCCAAGTGGCGGGGGCGCTGTCCGCATTCCCCGCCGAAGTGAAGGCGGCGGCCAAGCCGTTGTTGGCTAAATTGAAACTCGCCGAGGCGGAACAGGGAAAACGGCTGGAGGCACTGGCGCCGCTGTTGGCGGGCGGCGACGTGGGGCGCGGGCGCAAAGTGTTCTTTGGGCAAAAAGCCATTTGCGGCACGTGCCACACCATTGGCAAGGATGGCGGCCATCTCGGGCCGGATCTCACCTCCATCGGCGCCATCCGATCGGGCCGCGACATTCTTGAGGCAATTGTGTTTCCCAATGCCACGCAAGTGCCCGGCCACGAGGCATTTCAGGTGAAGGTGGGCGAAGCCGTGTACGTGGGCATCGTGGCTGATGAAACGGCCACCGCACTGACCCTCCGCGGCGCGCCCGGCGTGGAAGTGCGGCTGGAACGGGACACCATCGAGTCCATCACGCCCTCGCCCATTTCGCTGATGCCGGCGGGGTTGGATCGCAATCTGACGCCGGCGGAATTCCGCGATCTGCTCGCCTTCCTCCTATCGCAAAACGGCGAGCAATGGTTGCAGCCGAAACCATTGGGCAAAAAAGATTTGCGCGTGCGGGATTCAGGAATTCGCGAGTAGCGAAAGAAGCGCGAACAAAAACCGGTTAATTATTCGCCACCAGCACCACGCGCTTGGTGATGGGGTCGATTTCAAAACGCTGTCCCACGGGGGCCATCGGCAGCATCGGAAGATGATCGCCCATCACGAGGTCGGCAATCTTTTCGGGCAACTCATCGTGCGTCGCCAGCCAAGCATCGAGGGCTTGGTTGAGCACTTCCAAATTATCTGCGGGATCATCGCTGATGAGTTTGCGCGCCTTAATTTCCTCGGGCGTCAACTCCGGCTTGGCGGGTTCAGTTTTTGGCGGCACGACTTCAGGATTTTCCACAGTGGCCGGCAGGGGCTGAATCTTGGAAGGCTCCACCTCGGCAGGCTCGGCACCCTTGGCGGGTGGCTCGGGGAGAATGGTTTCTTCGGGTTGCGGTGCCGGCGGTGGCTTGGGCAAGGGGATGATGTCCCGCTGGGCAAGCTCCAGCGATTCCTGACTGCAACCAGCCAGAACCACACACACCAGCATTTTCCCAAGCAACTTCATCAGACATTCAGACAACGGGTGGGCCGCAGCTTTCTTCATCTATACGCTCGAAACCTTGAAAAGTCAATGGACTGCGTAAAATCAGCCTATGGCGTCTCAATTAGACGCATTTTGAGGGGTAAACTCCCGAGCGAAAGCCGAATCTATTCGCCGTTATTCACGGGTTTTGCACAATCACGCTGACGGCTGGACGCCTTTCACCGGGGCGGTTAATCTGCGGGATGCCGTTGGCGGATTTTTCAACTCAAGCAAACGTGGTGGCGTTGCTGCAGCGCAGCTTGGAGCGCGGACGGCTGGGGCACGCGTATCTGTTTATGGGCGAAGATTTGCCGGAGCTGGAGGCGGTGGGGCTGGCCTTGGCGCAAACGCTCAATTGCCTGGAACCGCCGCAAGCCGCGTCCGATGGCACGCCCATGGATGCCTGCGGCGCATGTGAAAGTTGCCGGAAAATCGACAACACCAATCACGCGGACGTGATGGTCATCCGGCCGGAATCCATGCTGCGGCAAATCCGGATGGAACAAATGGTGCGGCGGCCCGGCAGTCCGCCGCGCGTGTTGCACGATTTGGTAAACAACAAAGCCACCGAAGGTCTTTACAAGGTGGCTCTGCTGGTGGCGGCAGACCGCATGAATGCCAATGCGGCCAATTCATTGCTCAAGTCGCTGGAAGAACCGCCAGAGCGCACGGTTTTCATTTTGCTCTCCACCGAGCCGGGGCGGTTGCTGGACACCATTCAATCGCGCTGCCTACGGCTGCCCTTCGCGGGCGATGGCCGGCTGCGTTTGGGCGAGGAGGAACAGGCGTGGCTCGGCGATTTCGCGCGAATGGCGGCCGAGGGCAAAAAGGACTGCTTTGGCCGGTATCGTTTGCTGGGCACCTTGATGGCGCGCCTGGAGGAAATGAAATCGGTCATCGAGGAGGAAGTGGAGGAAGCCTCGCCGTTGAACGATTACATTGATGCGGATCCGGATCTGCGGAAGCAGTGGGAAGACGAATGTAAGGCGGCCGCTTCCGCCGAGTACCGCCTGCGCCGCGCGGGGTATCTCGCTGCGTTGCAGGGTTGGCTGCGCGATGTGTGGCTGCACAGCACGGGCGTGAGCAACGAATTGGCACTGTTTCCGGAACTGGATTACACGGCCGAGGCGGTGGCCGAACGCTTGTCACCCGCGGATGCAGCGGCCAATCTGCGCCTGATGGAGCAAACCCAAAGCACGCTGCACACCAACGTGCAGGAACTGGTGGCGTTGGAAACGGGCCTGTTGAAATTGAAGTTGTGAGCTGCGCGCGCAGCCGTTAGTTTCCCCCCGTGAAGATTTTGATTCTCAACGGTCCGAACCTAAACCTGCTCGGCCAACGCCAACCGGAAATATATGGCACCACCACGCTGGCGGACATCGAGGCCGCCGTGCGCGCGCAAGCGGAGGGGCGCGCCGAGATTGAGTTTCGCCAAACCAACGACGAAGGCGAATTGGTCACGTGGATTCAGGACGCCGCCAGCTCGGCTGATGTCGCCGTGATCAATGCCGCCGGCTACACCCACACCAGCGTTGCATTGCGTGATGCCATCGCGGCAAGCGAAACCCCGGTCGTCGAAATCCATCTTTCCAACATCCATGCTCGGGAGGAATTCCGGCACAATTCGCTCATCGCACCCGTGTGCGCAGGCCAAATTTGCGGGTTTGGCCCCACCTCGTACGTGCTGGGTTTGGAGGCTGCTTTATCAATAAAGAATGCCCAATAAGCCCGATATGTCCGCCGAACACCGTGCTTTGGCGCAGGTTGTCAACACTCATTGCTTGACGAATGGGCTGAATTTGACACGCTGACGCCGCTGTTTACGTGATGGCAACCAACCTCAATCTGTTATACACCGGTAATCAATCCAGCCCCGCACGGGATGGTTTGTGCGGCTGAGATTTCCCATGGATATCAAGGACATCAAGGGCATTGTCGACCTCATGAAAAAGAATGCCGTCTCGGAATTCGAGATGGAAGAGGGCGACTTCAAGATCAAGTTGAAGCGTGAATCCGGCGGCAAGCTGCGCAAGGGCGAAACGGTGATGGTACAGGAAGCCCCGGTGGCGATGCCCACCGCCGTGGTGCCAGTGGTACCCGCAGCGCCCGCGCCTGCCCCGACATCCGCACAGGCCGTGCCGGCCGCAGCCCCCGCACCGGAAGGGCCGGAAGTGAAGTCGCCGATGATCGGCACCTTTTACCGCAAGCCATCGCCGGATGCCGACGCATTTGTGGAAGTCGGGGCGGTGGTGGAGCCGGATTCCGTCGTGTGCATCATCGAGGCCATGAAGGTGATGAACGAAATCAAGGCCGAGGTGAAGGGCACCATCGCTGAGGTGCTAGTGGAGGACGGCAAGCCGGTGGAATACGGGCAGGCTCTGTTCCGGATTGAACCGAGCTAAACGCCTCCGCTGTATCATTCGATTTTCTTCTTGAACTATGTTTGAAAAAATTCTTGTAGCCAATCGCGGTGAGATTGCCGTGCGGATTATGCGCGCGTGCCGCGAACTGGATATCCGCACCGTGGCGGTGTACTCGGAGGTGGACGCCAATTCGATGCACGTTCAAATGGCCGACGAGGCCATTTGCATCGGGCCCGCCCCGAGTAACGAAAGCTACCTCAAGCGCGACCGCATCATCGGGGCCGCCGAGATTGCCGACGTGGACGCGATCCATCCGGGGTATGGCTTCCTGTCCGAAGACGCGCGCTTTGCCGAAGTTTGCGAAAGCTGCAACATCACCTTCATCGGCCCGGGCGCGAAGGTGATGAATGCATTTGGCGACAAGCAAACCAGCCGCGAGCTGGCCGAGCGCGCCGGGGTGGCCGTGCCGCCGGGCAGCGACGGCATGGTGGAGGACGAGGACACCGCCCGTGCCGTGGCCAAGGAGATCGGCTACCCCGTGATGATCAAGGCAGTGGCAGGCGGTGGCGGCCGTGGCCTGCGCGTGGCGCACAATGAAGTGTCGCTACTGAAAGGCTACCACACCGCGCGCAGTGAGGCGGAAGTGGCTTTTGGCAACAACGGGGTTTACATCGAGAAATTCATTGAGAACCCCCGGCACATTGAGTTTCAGATACTGGGCGATTCCCACGGTAACATCATCCACCTCGGCGAGCGCGACTGCTCCATCCAGCGCCGCAACCAAAAGCTCATCGAGGAATCGCCCTCGCCGTTGATGGTCAATTTGCCGGAGTTGCGCGAAGAAATGGGCGAGGCCGCGCTGCGGATTTGCCGCGAAGCCGAATACGTCAACGCCGGCACGGTGGAGTTCGTGGCGGACGCCAAGGGCAACTATTATTTTTTGGAGGTCAACCAACGCATCCAAGTGGAGCATCCTGTGACCGAGGAAGTCACTGGCGTGGACCTCGTGAAGCAGCAAATCCTCATTGCGATGGGCGAGCCACTGCAGCTCAAGCAGGACGAAGTCACCTTCAGCGGCCACGCCATCGAGTGCCGCATCAATGCCGAGAATCCCTTTGCCGATTTTGCGCCCTCGCCCGGCCGGGTGAAAATGTACTACGCCCCCGGCGGCCGGGGCGTGCGCATCGACAGCCACGTGTACGCCGGCTACACCATCCCGCCCACGTACGATTCGATGATCGCCAAGCTCATCACCACC
>CAZJRV010000049.1:0-14578 GCA_964548235.1 uncultured Verrucomicrobiota bacterium | reverse complement strand
GCCGATGTGGACCTGTCCGACGCCTTTGTGCGGCTTAACGAGATACAAAACGCGTACACCGCCGCGCTGCAATCAGGCGGACAGTTGTTGCAAACCTCCCTGCTTGACTACATCCGATAAATGACCGAAATTTAGAAAAGACGATGCCCGTACCCATCCACATGTCGACGATGAGCGCCAACCACATGGCGGTAGAGCGCCTGGCGGGCAACAAGCAGTTGACCGAGGCGGAGAAAATTGGTGAGGTGAGCCGCCATTTTGAGGCCATCCTGCTGCGACAGTTTCTGGGCAAGGCACTGCAGCCGATGTTTGGCGGCGGGGCCATGGGAGGCGAAATGAACGCGGCGACCAAGGGAATTTACCAGGACATGATAACAAAGACGCTGGCCGAAACCATCAGCAACACCGGTGAGTTTGGCCTGGCGCAAGCATTTCGCACGCAGTTGATGCCGCGGAGCCTGGCGGCGCAGGAAGCCGCCGCCGCCGCGGCCAAGCTGGCGGAGGAGAAAGTAAAATGAACGAAGCCCTGAACAACCTGATCGCCGCCCTGCGCAATGAGCTGACCCAATACGGGGAGCTGCTGGCGTTGATGCAGGAACAGCAGGAGCTGATTATCAACCGCGCGGCCAACGAATTGCTGTTGAACCTGCACGAGGTGGAGCAGCAGAAGGACAAGATTCTTGACTGCCGTGAGCAACGCGAATCGGCCCGGCGCACGCTGGTGCTGGCTCTTGGGGGCACGGAGGAAACCTCCTTCAAGCAAATGACCGGGCTGCTGCCCGAGGAATACCAGCCGCTGCTCGATGCCCTCGTGGAGGAAATCAACCAGCTGCTGCAGCGCATCCAGCAATGGCTGCGACAAAATCACCTGCTGCTCAAGCGCTCGCTGGATTTGATGCAAAAGATCATGCACAGCATGTTTCCCACCTCCAGCGCTGCCGCCCAAACATACGGCCGGGGCGGGACGGTGAGCCCCATCGCGCCGCCGCCCAGCACCCTGTATGAAGGATTGATCTGATGAACCGACACTACGCCATTGTAAACCCTGTTGGCTTCGCCCTGGCTGGGCTGGCCATCCTCTCACTTTCGCTGCCCGCTGCTGAACGGGGCGGCCGTTTTCTCAAGCGCATCGTCCCGGCCGGGCCGGGTTATTTAAACCGGGGCGCGCCGTATCAATTGAAAACCGGTGCGCGTTCGCGGCCGCCGGTTTATTCGCTGCCCTCACTGCCCATTAATCCGGATCCACAGCCGATCCCGCTGGCCTCGCGCGAGGCGGCCCAGCCGCTGAACCCGGCGGGTGCCCCCGGCCAAGGCGGCGCAGTGGGCACGCCCATCCCCGTGGCGCCCGTGCCCGGCGTGGCACCGTTTAAGGTGGAGTCCAAGTCCTTCCTGATGACCCCCTCCCTGCCCTTCCCCATGGGTGCAATGGGCGGCGGCGCGGGCACCAACAACGCCAGCGCGTTCTTGAACCCGCAGATCCTGCGTTACTTTAACCTAGGCGGCAGCACCAATTACCAAAGTCGGTTGTTGTTTGACCAAAACTCTTTTTTCAACCTGCCCTCGCAAAACCCGATGAGGCGTCAGGGCAGCAGCGCCACCTACGAGAGACGATGAAGACTGCACACGCCATCACCCTGTCAATTCTGCTGCTGGCGGCGGGCAACCTGTCCGCAGCCGCGCCGGCCGAGCCGCCCACACCCAAACCCGAAGCCAATGCGGATGCCAAGCCGGAAGCCGAAGCCCGGGCCGCCGGGGAGGCGGCCCAGGAACTGGCCGACCAGCTCAATCTTTCCCTGCCGCCTCTGGCCATTGGCATCCCCACGCCCATGCAGGAGTATGGGCTAACCATCGGCGATATCACCGTAACCCGCGTGCGAAATCCGCTCGGGCAACTGGCCTTGAACAAGCACCTCATGTTAAGCCGCCAGCTCAGCCGCGTGACTAATCCGTGGGAGGAATTGGCACCCGGCACGGCTCTGGTGCTGGATGGCAAAAAGGCGGTAATCGTGAATATTGACCCGACCGAGGCGCCCAAAAACGTGGAGGCGACCAATATGCGCGTGACTGTGACCGCCAAGGAAATTGGCGGGCCCGAGATGAAACTGATTTGGCAGCAGGAACTGAAAAACCTCAACCAGCGCGTGGAGGTGGACTACCGACGGCAGATTGTGGGCAGGGTCAAGCGGGATCTGCGCGTGGGCTCGCACCTGATCCTCGAAGGCAACCGTGTCATCGTCACTGCCCTCCACCTCACGACCCCGACCGAGCCGAACCTGCCCCACACGCTCCGGATCAAATACAGCGGCATCAGCAGCCCGCACGGACAGCTTACCGGTGAGGAAAACCGTGACACCTCCAGCATGGAACCCACCTGGCTATTCAACCACCTGCCCGCCCAGGGCGGTGCCGACGCCCAGTCCCAGTCCATGGCCCATGAAACTGTGCGGATGGTCACCTGGTCATTCGTGAAGCGCACGGTGAACGGCCAGCCTGATCCCGGCGACGGAAAGCCCGGGCTGGTAATCCTCCATCGTCGGCGCGGCTTGGTGACGCGTCTTGAGGCACCGGTGGATGACCCCAATGTGGCCCGCGTCGAGGCCCAGTTTTCCTTTGACGGGCGCGTGCTCACGCGTTCCTTTGATTGGCATCTTAGCCGCAATGCCAGCAGGCAGGTTTTGTGGCAGCTCAAGCCGCATCCTTCGGAATCCTTCGTGGAAATGTACGCGGTCAACGACCCGAACATCCGTTTCCAGATCACCCCGACCAGCCTGATCGAGGCAAATGAAAAGGCGATGGCCAGCCTGAAATCCGCACCCAACGCCACCCACGCGCCGCTGAACCTTGGGAATATTTCCAGTTTCACCACCAACTCGGTGGAGCAGCAACTCCGCACACTCGATCGGGTTTACAAGAGCGATGCCTCGCAGGTGATCAAGGCTGCGGCCAAGCGCCAAACTGTCATCAAGCTTGCCCAGGGATATGAGTTGCGGGCAATTCACTTCCAATCTCTGGCCAATGAACAGCGGTTACGGGCCGGGAAGGAATTGGCTGCGGCCCGTCGGCTGGAACTCAACGCCTGGGCCAACGCGCGCAAAGCGGAGTTTCTGAAGGACCGCTTATCCGACGAGGAACGCGCGCGACAGGAACAGGGCGTAGATGTCGCCGACCCCAAGGATCTGGAGCTGACACTCCACACTATCGCCGAGGCCGACCGAGCCGTGGCGGACTACCAGAGCGCCGCTGAAACCAAGACCGACAGCAGTGTCTCCGAGGATTATGCCCGGTTTTTCCGCCAGGCCCATGTGCAGCGCAAGCGCGCGGAGGCCCTGCGCGCTACTGCCCGGAAACGCACGGATTCCGAAAACAAGAATTCCACCATCGCCAACGATGCGGAAGCCACCAAACATTATCTGCATTCGCTGGATCTTTGGCAGGAATATATTTTGCGGGTCGAGGGCCTAGCAAAAGAGGAACGCGGGTTGATGGACCGGGGCTTGGTAAACAGCCCGCTGCCCCCCGATCCGCTCATCCCCGAGATTCTCCTGCGCCAAGGCTGGATTTACCGTCAACTGGGCCAGCCCGAGGAGGCGGTGAAGTTGTTTTACGATGTGCTAGCCTCGTCTCTGCAGCAAAAGGTGGATAACCTCGTTCGGCTCAAGCGCGTCAATCTTGTGGCCAAGAGCCAAATTGCCAATGCATTTTACGAGGACCCTCAGGAATTGGAAGACCACGAGGAAGCTGTTGAGAAACTCAAGAACATCATGGTGCAGCCTCCCGGCCAGCGTGTCGAAGATCACGAGCTGGATCTCGAGCAAATTCAGCTGCGCCATATGCGCGCCCTCTATCAGACCATCCGCGCCATCGATCGCAACATCACCCGAGACAACCGCCGCCTCAAGCGCCTTAAAATTAGCTCGCTGAATTTTGTCAACCTGCAAGGCAAGGTCACCCGCTTGGCAAAAGACCGCAACAAGCACTGGGGCAGTTTAGCCGATCATTCCGCCCAGTTCATTGAGCGCTACACACGCACCCAAGCCCGCCAAAACGTTCGCTACGACGGCGAGGTGCGCTACTACAAAATTCTCGCCCATCAAGCCCTGGGCAACGAGCAGCATGTACAGCGCGAGGTGGAGGTGCTGCTGCAAAACTCATCAGTCACCAGCGAACTGGAAATGGTGTGGGCCGATACCCGCCTGCAAATCGTCATGGACATTGCAAACCTCATTTACGGTGAGGCCATCAACCTCCAGACCGACCTCGAGCGGCTGGCACGGCAAGCCCCCGCCAGTGCCAACCTGACGCAAACCGGCAACCGGATCAGCAGCAACAACCCCGGCGCGCCAGTGGATCCTGCCGCGCAGGCACACCTGAACCTCCAAGCCGCCGTGCAGACTCACCTCAACGCCGCCATCACCTACTACCGTTGGGCCCAGCAAAGGGATCAATCCTTTCGCAGCCAGATATTTCTCCGCCAACAACTTGCCTTTTGCCACGAGCGCCTTGGCCAAAAACTCATCGCGCTGGATTACTACAACCAGATCCTCAACCTGTTTGAAATGCACCCGGGCGAGGATGTGCCCTTTTCAGATGCCAACCTGAACAAAATCACCCCGGCACTGAAGCTGGTGAAACACCTCACCCTGTTCCGTCGGGACAATTTGCAACTTGAGATCGAGCAGTTGAATAAAAGCAGCCAGCCCTGACCCATAACTAAACCCAACCCGATGAGCTTCCCCCCAGAAACGTCTCATCCTGAACCCGGTGGTGGCCTGCCCGCGCTGGAGCAGGAACTGCGCGCCCATTTCACCCTTTGCGGCGAATTGCTGGTCATCGTCCAGCGCGAACACCAACAACTCAAAACCGGCCAGGTGGAGGATCTCAGCGGCCTTCTGCAAGCGCGCGAAGGTATGCTCGAGCGCCTCACCCAGGCGCAGGAAACGCTCTTTGCACACAAGGAAACCTGGCAGGCCCTCAGCCCCGCCCAGCGCGAGCAACACCCCGACATCGCAGCGCTCATTCGGCAGGATCTCGATCTTATCATGAAAATCGTCTCGCTCGATCGTGAGAACGAGCAACTCCTCCTCCGCCACAAACTAGTTCCCGCCAGCCATTTGCCCCCCGCCCAGCGCCAAAACCCCAACCTCATCGCCCAGATGTATAAGAACCAGCCCTAGCCCGAGACCATGTCCGTTGAAAAAGTCATCATGGTCGCCCAGGAGGAATTCCTGCGCAAACAGGTCGCGCAATACCTGCGCAAAAAACGCATCGACGTTGCCGAGTGCGCCAACATTCAGGAAGCCCACGACTTCATGGGCAAAGGCAACTTCGACCTCATGCTGCTGGATCAATCCCTGCCCGACGGCGAGGGCGCGGAATTCCTGGTGGAGGTCAACCTGCGTCCGGCCAAACCATTGGTCGTGATGATGGGCGCCGAGGGCTCGGTGGACATCGCTGTGCAATGCATGGCCAACGGTGCCTTCGATTATCTCCTCAAGCCATTTTCCAATGAACAGGTGGAAATCATCCTGCGCAAGGCCGAACAGTTCGCACAGGTTCTCAATGTAAACCAATTTCTCACGAGCCAGGAAGCCGAGGATCCCGGAAACGAAATCCTTGGCGAAAGTGGTGCCACCATCCAACTGCGCAAGCTCATCCGGCGCGTGGCGCAAACCAACGCCACTGTGCTCATCCAGGGCGAAAACGGCACCGGCAAAGAACTCGTCGCCCACGCAATGCACCGCAACTCCACGCGCAAGGACGGCCCCTTCATCAAGCTCAACTGCGCCGCCCTGCCGGAGAATCTTGTGGAAAGCGAACTCTTCGGCCATGAAAAAGGCTCCTTCACCGGCGCCACCAACAAGCGCGAAGGCCGGTTTGAACTCGCACACGGCGGCACCATATTCCTCGATGAAATCAGCGAACTTTCCCTGCCGCTGCAGAGCAAGCTGTTGCGCGTCCTTCAGGAACGTGAGTTTGAGCGGGTGGGAGGCAACCGAACCATCCAGGTGGATGTGCGCGTGGTGGCCGCCACCAACCGCAAGCTCGATCAAAGCGTGGAAAAAAATGAATTTCGGCAAGACCTCTATTTTCGCCTCAACGTAGTGCCGATCCAGGTGCCGCCCCTGCGTGAACGCGAGGGCGATGTGGCGCTTCTGGCCGAGGCCTTCTGCCAGCGCTTCATCCGCAACCACGGCGTGCCGGTGAAAGGGCTCACGCCCGAATCCCTCGCCGCACTACAGGCGCACCAATGGCCGGGCAACATTCGCGAACTGCAAAACGTGCTGGAACGCGCGGTGATCCTCTGCGGCGAGGATGGCTACATTCATCCCGAACAACTGGGCCTCACCGCCCCGCCCCAAGCCGGTGACGGCGAGGCACCCTCCGGCGCCGTTGAGGATGCCACTGCGGCGCCAATTTCCGCCACAGACAACGGCGTGCCCGCCACGCTGGCGGATCTCGAGAAGCAGCACATTCTCTCCACCCTCAAGCAATGCGAGGGCAACCGCACGCGCACCGCCGAGGCGCTGGACATCAACATCCGCACCCTGCGCAACAAGCTCAACGAATACAAAGAGCAGGGCGCGGCAGTAGATTGATTGACCGGCCGGTTTCTGCTACAACCCGCCCCATGTCCGGGCCGGACTCCCCCACCCCAACACCGTCGGAACGGTTGCAACTGGGCCAGCACAGCCGCGAGCGCGGTGAATTGGAAGAAGCCGAGGTGCACCTGCGCGCGGCGCTGGATTCCGGGCCGACCCATCTGCCCGCCCAACTGGAGCTGGGGCTGGTGCAGCAAATCCGTGAAGACTGGCCGGCCGCACGCGCCTGCTTTGAGGCCGCTCACGCCCTGGATCCGGGCAACCCGCAAATCCTCATCGCCCTTGGCTACTGCTGGCAACGGGAAGGAAAATTTCGCGAAGCCATCACCCCATGGCGGCAGGCAGTGCAACTGGATGCAAACTACGCCAAGGCGTGGCAAAACCTCGCGCTGGCCCACGAACACCTCGATGAATTGGCCGAGGCCATCGAATGCCATCAACAAGCCGTGGCGCTGCAGCCGGAGAATGCCGACGCGCATCGTCTGCTGGGCATGGCGCAGCTGGACTACGGCCTGCACGATGCCGCGCGCAAATGCAACACGCGCGCGCTGGAATTGGCGTCGGAAGATCCGGAGGCTCATTGGCAGCGCTTTTTCCTGCGTGCGCTTGAAGGCGATTACCCCGGTGCCTGGGCGGATTACGAGTGGCGCTTCCAGTTGCCCGGCCGCACCACGCCGGACCCGCAATGGGACATCCCGCGTTGGAACGGCCAATCCGCGCACGAGGGCACCCTGCTCCTCCATGCCGAGCAGGGCTTTGGAGACACGCTGCAAATGCTGCGCTATCTTCCCCGCATCGCCATGCGCGTGGGCCGCGTGCAGTTGTGCGCCCCGCGTCCGCTGCTGCCTTTGCTGGAAAATGTGCCCAGCCTCAATGAGGTGTTCCCGCGTGTGCCGCAAACCCCCGCCGCCGATTTTCATTTGCCGCTGATGAGCCTGCCCGGCGTGTTTGGGGACACGCTGGAAACCCTGCCCAATGAAACGCCCTACCTGAAAGCTCCACCGGGCGAGCCGTTGCTGCCGCCCAAAACCGGCAGGCGTCCGCGGGTGGGGCTGGCGTGGCGTGGCTCCGGCGCGCAACCACTGGATCGCCGGTCGCTGCCCCCCGAGGCACTAGCCCTGCTGGGCGAGGCGGAGGTGGACTGGTTTTCGCTGCAGCCGGAAGGCGGCGCGCCGGAGGGCATCACGGATCTCTCAGAGCACCTCACGGATTTTGGCGCCACGGCACGGGTGATGAAGGAATTGGACCTGGTGGTGAGCGTGGACACAGCCGCAGCACATCTGGCCGGCGCGCTGGGCCGGCCTACGTGGCTGCTGCTGTCGTTTGCGCCGGACTGGCGCTGGTTGTGGAAGGGAGAGACCAGCCCGTGGTATCCGGAAGTGCGCCTGTTTCGGCAGCAACAAAATGAGGATTGGCGTCCGCTCATCCGTCGGGTGTTGCATGCGCTGCAATCCTAATCCCAAAAAAAGAGGCGGCCCCGTGGGGCCGCCCGTGATTGGGTTGGATAACCGTGTGACTACTACTGCAGGAGGCGGAGGGCCGACTGCGGCAGGAGGTTCGCTTGTGCAAGCATCGCGGTGCCGGATTGGACCAGGATGTTGTAGCGGGCGAACTGCGTGCTCTCGGTCGCGACGTCCACATCCTTGATGCGGCTCACAGAAGCGGCGAGGTTTTCACTCAGGATGCCGAGCTGCTCATTGGTGAGCTGCAAGCGCTGGATGTTGCCACCCACTTGCGCGCGGTGAGTCGACACGTTTTCGATGGACGTGGTCAACGTGCTCAGCGTGCTGGTGACGGTGAAACCAGAAGCGATTACGGAAGTGATGTCCGTGTCGTTCAGGTCACTGGCGTTCAACGACCAGGTGTTTCCTTCGCTGTCCTTGGTCACGGCCAGGCCGGAACCGTCGAACAAGCTCACGCCATTGAACTCTTTGGTGCCCAAGTCACTGATGTAGTTTTTCAGATCCGTGAACTCCGTGTTGTAGTTGGCCTTGTCGTTCGAGGACTTTGTGGCGTCCTTGGCAAGGTTCATGAGCTCACTCATCCGATCCAAAGCCTTGGAGACTTTCGAGAGAAAGCCGTCCTGAGTTTGGCTGTAGGACAGGGCGCTTGAGACGTTGTTGGCCGCAGCGTTGTTACGGCTGATTTGGGCGTCGAACTTGGTGGCGACTGCCAAACCGGCAGCATCATCTTGAGGGGAAACGATCTTGGAACCCGAGGCCAAGCGGCTCAAGGCACCGTTCAATCGTTCCGTGGATTCTGCGAGCAACCGCGAGCTGCGGGCCGCACCGACATTTGTATTAATAACCATTTTGACAACTCCATTTGTCTGTTAAGACGGCGTCCTTGCCGTCGAGATGTTTTAGAGGCATCACACCCTCCGCGAGTTACCAGGCGTCACGAGGCCTATCTGCCTATTATTTCGGCAGCAGGGGGGGTGACTTTAGAAAAAAAACGGCAAATCTCATCGATCGCCGTTTTCTTTGAAAAAAGGCCTGTTTTTGGCCGTTTTTTTGTTTTATGGCCGCTTTAACAAAAGACCAACACCAGTGGGTTAATTGGTGTCATCCGGTTTATGGAGTGGACTTTGTTGATATGCCGGTCTTCGAGCTTCTTGCCTGCGTCCAGTAACTTCATGCCATTGATGTTGAAAATGGGCCGGGCCAGTTCCATACCGGCCTTGAGCTCGATGAGCAGAATCTCGCGCTCCCCGCGCGGCATGCGAGTAAGTGGCACGGCCTTTACCAACGCCCGAACCGCATCGGGGTCGAACACATGATCCGCCATCTCAGTTTCCATAAACTTGATGAGCTGCACATCCGCGGCAGTTTGGTTGCAATAGTAAACCACCGGCGCCAGCAGACGCGCGAGGCGCGGGATGGTTTCGCCCTTGAGCTTGTCGGGATACCCGGTGCCGTCCCAGTTTTCGTGGTGATGCTTCACCACCTCGGCAACCGGGGCAAGGGGATTGTCCTCCTCCTCATCCTCGGGATCGGCCATTTGAATCTGGCCGAGGTGAAGAATGATGTTCGCGCCAATCTCGGGGTGCTCCTTTATGATGGCCCACTCCTCGTCGGTGCACTTTTCCGGATCCCGCATCCACCGGCGCACCACGCCAATCTCCGTGTTCATCAAGCCGATGTCATGCGCCTCGGCGGCCATAGCCAATGTTTTGGTGTCCTCGGGCGAAAGCTCCATCACTTCGCCAATCGACTTGCAAATTGCCTTGGCGCGCTGGGCGGTGTTGCCAAGGTTTGGGTGAAAGGTGTAGAGCATCTTGTTGATCGCTTCGAAGGCTACCTTTTCGCCCATGGCACCCGCCATGCCGCCGCCGCTACCCTCTCCCCCTTCTCCGCCAATGCCTGCGGCCATTTGCTCGTTGAGCTGGAGGTTGCGGTTTTGCAGCGTCTCAATCTCCTTCTTCATGCGATAGCATTGCGAGGCGTTCACCAGCGTGGCGTGCAGGTCATTGCTCATCCACGGCTTGGAGACATAACGGAAAATCAGGCCGCTGTTGAGCACCTCGGTGACCTCCTCGATGCTGATGCCGCTGGCGAGCAGGATGCGCGTGGCGTCGGGCTGCGCTTCCTGCGCTTCCTTCAGCAATTCAATGCCGGGGGTGCCCGCAAGGTTTTGCTCGATTAGGATGATGCCAAAAATCTCGGCCTGCAAATGCTCGCGCGCCAGCGTGTCGCTGTCCACGGTGGTTACGTGGAAGCCCATCGGAGGCAGCTGTTCCTTGAGGGCGGCCAGCACCAGCGCGTCATCGTCCACGGCCAACACCTTGTTTACACTGGGGTCATTATAGGGATCACTCATAGGGTTACGGTTTCCTTGCAGCCTAGCAGACCGCGCGCGCGAATGCACGCCGCGACCGCCGGGGGCACCAGTTTTTCCCAGGTCGCATCGCCGGCCTGAATTTGTTTCAGCACATCACGCGAGGCAATGGAAAGGAAATCAGGGTTGAAATCATCAATTCCGCAGATGAATTTATTTTCCACCAGATAATCAAAGAGCCCCTGCAAATGCTTGGGCAAGCGGAGGTCTTTCGCGTGAAGCACGCCGCCCACCGGCGCCGCGGCGGGGTACACGTACAGGCGAAGGTCATTCTTGAAAAGTCGACCGCAGGCTTCCAGCAAGCCGCCCTCGAGGTCGGCATAATATTTTTCCTCAAAAATTTCCCGCAAGGTCGGCACGCCCAGCGTCACCCCAACCGGCTCCTTGGTGTAGCGAAACAGGTAGCGCGCCAGATTATGAAATTCCGCGCAGTTGGATACCATCACCTTGTGGTCTCCCCCCAGCCCTTCACCCATCGCCGCGAGAATGTCCACGCGCTCCAGAAAATCGCGCGAATCAATTTCACCTTTGTGCGATAAATTTTTCAGCGTCATTTCAAAAAGCACCGTCACGTCCTTGCCCTTCACCCGCGGCTCTTGGGCAAACTGCGCGAGGCTGCTCTGCAACATATGATGCGTCGTGCGCGTGACCGGCCGGAAACTGCCGCGCTCCAGCACAATCGGTTTGTGGTAAAGCGCCTCGGTGGGATGGGTCACCTCGCCGGTGGTATCAAACAACGTGGCCTTGGCCAGTCCCTGTTTCACCAGTTCCAGTGCCATCAGCCGGTTGTCCACTGCTTCAAAATCCGGCCCGCTAAAGCGCGCCAAGCCCACCTCCGCCCGGCGCGGGCCGAGGCCATCGAGCAGGCCGCCAACCAATCGCCCGGGATCCGCGTGCCACTCCATCGCGCCGTGAATGAGGTTCACACCGATGATGCCCACCGCTTCCTGTTGTTTCAGGTTGTCCTTGTCCAACAACCGCACGTGCAGCACCAGGTCGCTGGGCGGTTTGCCGGGGGCGGTTTGGAATCGTATGCCCATCCAGCCTTGGCCATCCTGTTGGCGGCTGTAGCTGCGGGCGGCCACGGTGTTGGCGTACACAAAAAAGCGCGTGTCCGCCCCGCGCTCGGGCGCAAGCCGTTTGTCGAGCAGACCGTACTCGTGATCCAGCATGTGGCGCAGGCGTTCCTCGCTGACGTAGCGCCTGGATTCGCCGTAGATGGCATCGCTCACCGCCATGTCATAGGCGCTCATGCTTTTGGCCACCGTGCCCGACGCGCCGCCCACGCGGAAAAACCACCGCGCCACTTCCTGCCCCGCGCCGATCTCGGCAAACGTGCCATACTGGCCGCGGTCAAAATTGATCGCCTGTGCTTTTTGGGCGGAGGTGAGCGTGGGTTCTGTCATGGGAAAATATCCGGCTTACAACCCAAAGGATTTGAGGTCGGACTGGGCTTCTTCCAGTTCCTTGTCCAAATCCAGTTCCAGTCCGTAACTCATTTGGTATTGGCCCAGAAACTGCCACTCGGGCAGGTCCTCAAAAGGCTGATCGTAATCCATGATGCGTGCGCCGAAGATGTTGAGCTGTTTGTAATTCACCAACGCATCGGCCACCGAAACGCAGGCGGAAAGGAACTTGCTGTTGTCCGGCTGGTTCTCGAGGGAGGTGCTGAAAGGATCGTGATGATACCACACCGCGCGGATCACCTCGAGGTGCGCCTGCATGCATTCGCAAATGGCAGCGCCGATTTGGGCGTGGGTGATGCCAAGAAATTCGCGCTCCACCAACACGTGCCCACATGCGCGCTCGGTGGCGCGAATGATGATGGAATCAAACTCCTCCGGAAAATAATGCTCGAGCAACAGCTTGCCGCAATCGTGCAGCAGACCGGCGAGGTATTCCGAGCCGCACGGCGGACGATACGCCGCGGCCACGCGCTCGGTGAGGCGGGCCACCATGATGCTGTGCAGCCAAAACGCATTCCAATCCACCTGCGACTTGAGATGCTCAAAATTTTTCATCACCCCCACCGCAAAGGCAATGCGCCGAATCTGCTGCATGCCGATGAGCATCATGGCTTGATCGATGCTGGAAATGCGCCGTGCGGCAAACCCCACCGAGCTGGCCACGCGAATCACGTCCGAGGCCAGGCCGGGATCCATCTGGATGACCGCGCCCACGTCTTCCATTTGGCAGTTTTCGTCCCGGGAAATCTGCGCCAACTTCATGGCCGCAGCGGAGAAGGGCGGAATGATCGCCTCGCCTGAGAGCAGCTTGATCAGCTTATCTGACACCCACTTTTTATCGTGGGATTCATAGGCGAGATACTTGACCAGTTTGTCGGTGTCGGCCACGCGGCAGTTATGCAGGGAAGCGCGCCGGGATGCCAACGAAATTTTGGGCCGTCACAACGCCACCCGCTTTGCCTTGCCCTTGGCCCCCTTGCCGCGCGCCCATTGAAACGCCCGGTAAGTGAGCGTGGCTGCGTCGGTGATGTTCATCTTGTCGCGGATGTGGTTGCGATGGGTCTGGATGGTGTAATTGCTGACCTTGAGTTTCTTGGCAATTTCGTTGGTGCTCAGTCCACGCCCAATATGGGTGAACACCTCCAACTCGCGTCCGCTCAATCGCCCAATGCCCGGCACGGGTTTCACATGGCCGTTGCCGTTGCCATTGGTGAGATGAGCGGTGGGGTCAACATTGATCAATGCCGATTCCAGAAGTGCCTGCAATTCGCGGGAAAGTATTTCCTGATGACGCCGCACCAGCTGCTGGATTTGATCATCTGTAATCGACTGGCCCCGCAATGGCGTGCACACCCCGAGCAACCCGATCGCCTCACCTTCCAACGTGGTAACCGGGCCGGTGCAGAGTTCCACCGGGATTATCCGGCCTTGGGCATCGCGATTAAGCAAGCGCCCACACCAATGGCCCCGGGCGGATTTCACGCGAATATCGCTCCGCATCTTGGCGGACAATCCCTCCAGATTTAGCAAATCATCCACCTTGGCCCCTAGTGCTTGTTGATGCGTGTAGCCATACAATCGCCGCCATGAGCCATTTACATATAACAGGCGGTTCGATTTAGCCTCCGTCACAGTAATGGCATCCGTCATCAACTCCCACCCCTGCGCCAAATACCGCAAATGTTCCCGGTGCGCCTTGTTTTTCACCAATGCAGACAGTCGCACCGGCGAATTGAAGCGTGAACAGTCACAACCATTGCTTTGTTTTTTTGCCCTTTTTACTCCCTTTTTTGATGTTATTCCGTTTTTTGATGCCATAGACACACGTCCCTTCACTATTAGTACGTTAATTGGATGCGAATTCTTCGCAAAAAACAAAAAAATCCCCAAACCCGGAAAACGGGTTGGGGCAGAAATCACTGGAATTTACACGTCCTTTTCTTGATCGCGTGTTTGTTGATCCGCTTCGCTCTCAACACTCGGCGGCCCCGGCAAAGGCGGCAGCCCGGGTGAAGGCGAACCGGCACCCGGCAATGGCGGCATCCCTCCTCCTCCGGCTGCACCCGGCTTGGGCAGGGGCGGCAACGCCGGCTTGGGCGCACCGCCGCCAAGGGTGGGGGGCAGGGAAGGCATAGCTTCGCCGCCTTCCCCTTCCTTCAGTCGATCCGCTCTTTGCTCAGCAATTCGCTGGAGCTTGTTTTTCAAAATTTCCTTCTCAACCGCGTCATCCCCCGGGGCAGTCTCGGGTGCGGGCGGTGTTGGCAAAGCAGGCAATTCAGGTTTGGATCCAAGGCCGGGGCCCGCGCCAGGATCCGGCATGGGCGGCAGCGCGGGCTTGGGCGCATCGGGTGCCGGCTCGGGCAATGCTACGGAGCCGACCGGTTCTTTTTTCTTTTTGGAAAATAGTTTTCCGAACAATCCTTTTTTCTTCTCCGGCTCGGGCGGCGCGGGCGCGGCTGGGCCGGGTACACCAGCCGGTGGCAATGCGGGCTTGTCCTCACCGGGCTTGGGCAATACAGGCAGTTCAGGCTTGTCTCCCCCGGATTTCGGAAGCGCAGGCAATGCGGGCTTGTCCTCAGGGGGCGTGGGCACGGCGGGGAGTTCGGGCAAGGCAGGCTTGTCTCCGGCAGGCGTGGGCAGGACAGGTAGGGCGGCCAATGCCGGTTTGTCTTCAGC
>CAZJRV010000048.1:0-14713 GCA_964548235.1 uncultured Verrucomicrobiota bacterium | reverse complement strand
GAGATGGCGTATTTCGAATGTTTGCATGAATTAAAACTCATTGTGGACTTGATGAACGAGGCTGGAATCAGCGGGATGCGGTTTTCCATTTCTGAGACGGCCAAGTGGGGTGACGTGAGCGTGGGCCCAAAAATTATCGACGCCAGCGTGAAGCGCCGCATGAAGATTGCGTTAAAGGAAATCCAAAACGGGAAATTCGCCAAGGGATGGGTGAAGGAATACGAAACCGGTTACAAGCGCTACAATAAGCTGATGAAGGACGGGGAAAAACACAACATCGAAAAAGTGGGCTCGCGCCTGCGAAGCCTGATGCCGTGGATGAAAAAACGCCGCGTTGGCGGGGCGCAAGCGGCTTATTAGTAACACTTTTACGTCCTGTGCGTCTACGTGGCACGGATGTTTGGGGATAAAAAACGCTCGCGTTTCCGGCGATTGTCCGGTAGGTTGACTCCCATGAGTGGGGGGCGATTTCCATTATTGTTGATGGCTGCGGTTTGGGTGAACGGCGTTGCGTGGTCGCAAGAGGCGCCCCCGGTGCGTTCCAATTCTGAAACCAATTCACCCGCGCCCGGCGCAAATTCAACCGGGACAGCCACGAACACGGTTCCCAATGTAGAGGGTCAGGATTTTACAAATTCTCCAACGAATCTGTCCACAATCGCAACAAATGTCGTTCCCCAAGTAGTGGGGCCAGAATTAAAACCGGTGGAGGTTGTTCCCGAAAAACCCAAGGACTCCGAAACCCGTAAAGCCGAGGCGGAAGAAGCCAAGATCAGGGCTCTGGGTGAATTCGGAGTAATCCCCCGCAGAGATCCATTCCGCTTAGAGCCACCCTCGCCCAAGATTGAGGAACCCAAGATTGAGGAATTCGTCCCTGTTGGGGCACCTCACCTTCAAGGCATTTCCACATTATACAATCCACCCAAGGCGGTTTTGCGAATGAGCAAGGCAGGCGGAGGCAAGGCGCGGAGTGTGTTTTTGGGGCCGGAGGAATCCAAAGACGGGGTGGAAGTCCTCAGCGTTGATGTGGCGTCCAGCACGGTGGTTGTGAAAGTGGGCGAACACACCTATGACCTCACAATTGAAAAACCCAAGTTTGCTTCCAAGCCATCCCTAGGCTCGGGCAGCCGTGGGTCTTCACGTAAACCATCCACTTCCGGAAGAACGACACGCCCCAGCAATCGGCCTGGGAGCACCGGCTCGCGCCCCAGCACGCCTCCCAGAAAACCCGGTGGGCTCAAACCCGTGCCCACGCGGCCGGATGCAAGTTTCCGGGCCTCGCCACCCCAGTATGAATTGCCAGCCTTCAATGAGGCCGTGCAAAAACTCGCCGTGGAGCCGTCGCAAATTTCCACCCAACGTGAGCTGATCCATGGCCAGTTGAATTACACTGTGCCTACGGATTTCCCCGAGAAACTTCGTTAGACTCCGCGGCGCACGGCGCAAGGATCGCGTTGCTCATGCCGTGGATGATTTTCTTGTCCGCCGGGCAAATCGTTGCCAACACTCCCCCCAGCTTCACTTCGTCCGTTCCATGCACAAAATAGTACGGGCACAACCGAACGCGGCCGGGCATCTGGCGTGCTGTGCCCGAATCAAAATCAAACCAAGAGTGTTGCACGCGCCTTGGTTTTTCAAAGCGTTGCAAAATCCATGGCGACACTCCAAACCCTTCGATTGCCTCCTCCACCGCATCAGACCAGTCAGCTTGGGAAAGATCGTTTCCGATTCGCACGCTGCGGGCACCCCAGGCCCGTTCGTTGAAGCCAGATAATTTTAGGACAAACTGCCTCCCTTTTTGGGATAAGGCACCCAATTGTCGCCAATCAGTTAACTCCAATCCGGGCATCGCCGCGTGTGGTGGCAACGGGGTGGGATCGATCAGCCAGGTTTGAGGAATTACTTGCTCAAGTTTGCGCATGAACTTCCCGCCGAGTTCACGCTGCCAAAATTCGCGGAGGTTCCGATTCCAAAATAATGCGAAAAGCATTTTTTCCTCCAAATGGGCTTTGGGGGGCGGGGTGAGCTGGATTTGGCCCGCTGCAGCCATTTCAAACTGCGCCGAATGGCCCGGTAAATTTTCCAAATCGAACAACTCAAAAAATCTGTACACCGCATCGCCTTCAGCAATTCCTTCAAAATTAGAAGTGCAGACGCCAAACCGATCATCCATTTGGGTGCACAGCCATTCCATCTCTGGTCGATAGGTGGCGGATTCTTCAGATACCATCACATGAACACTGCCGCTGTCTTTGAAAATTCCCCTGAACCCATCAATCATCCCTCGAGGGCCCCCAAGCACAGCGGCGTGTTCGCTGTACGTTTGATTCAGCCACGCAGTGAGCCCGATGCCACCGGGGACGCTGTCCAGCTCGGTGATTCGCCAGCCATCTTCCGTCAACAAAATATCCGGACGTAATACACGGGGCATGGAATTTTTGAAGCCGGCATGACGTTGCCAATCCAAAATCGATTGCGGCTTGCCCTGATCCAGCCATTGCGCAACCCACGGCGGTTGTTTGCCAGAAACACTATGCCGGTACAGCAAATCCGCCGCGCGATAAAATTGCAGCAACAATCGCCCGAGCGATTCCAGTTCGTTGATGAACCTTGCCTGCAGCCGAAAGGGTTCCGGGGCAACACGCCAGACAAGTCCGTCAAACAAGCCGCCTTCGGGCAGGGCGTTGCGGATGCGCTCAGCTTGGTCGGCAGCGTCCATCAGGCGCGCGTCAGCCCGTCTCCCTCGCCGAGCCACTTGTATGTGGTTAATTCCGCCAAGCCCATCGGTCCGCGCGCGCCGATCTTGTCAGTGCTGATGCCAATCTCCGCGCCCATGCCAAATTCACCGCCGTCGGAAAAACGTGTGGAGGCATTCCAAAACACCGTCGAGGCATCAATTTCATGTTGGAAACGGCGAGCCGTCGTTTCGTTTTCTGTCACAATGGAATCGGTGTGTCCCGAGCCATGCCGGTTGATGTGATCAATGGCACCGCTCACGCCGTCCACCACGCGCACTGCGCAAATAAGATCAAGGAATTCCGTGTCCCAATCCGCCTCCGTGGCGACCGAAACGCCTTCGCCTAGAATGTCTGCGCATTTATTATCCACGCGCAATTGGACTCCCTTGGCACTCAACGCCTCCGCTACTTGCGGAAGCAACGTGCTTGCAATGGCCTCGTCCACAAGCAGGGTTTCCATCGCATTACAAACGCCAGTGCGATGGGTTTTGGAATTCACTGCGATCGCGATGGCTTTTTCGGGCTCGGCTTCGCCGTCAAGGTACACGCTGCAAATGCCCTTGTAATGTTTGATGACCGGCACTTTCGAGCAGTCTGCTACTGCGCGAATGAGGCCTTCGCCGCCACGCGGGATGCAAAGGTCAACCAATTCCGTCAGGGAAAGCAGCGCAGGAATGGCCTCGCGGTCGGGGGTGGGCACGACTTGGATGGCGTGTTCAGGAAATGCTCTACAGGTTTTTTGGCCTTCATCGGTCATAAGGCGGGCGATGATTTGGTTGGAGTTTAATGCCTCTTTGCCGCCTCGCAAAATGGTTACATTGCTGGATTTGAAGCACAAGCCCGCCGCATCGGCAGTCACATTCGGGCGTGATTCATAAATCATCACCACTACGCCGATAGGTGCGGCAACCTTCTTTAATTTCAAGCCGCTCGGGCGCATCCGTTCATCCAGCGTCTGCCCCACTGGATCGGGTAATTCTGCCACTTCGCGCAACCCCTCGGCCATTCCTGCGATGCGAGCGTCGTTTAACAAGAGACGATCAAGCATTGCTTGCGATAAACCCATTTCGCGGCCTGTTTCCATATCCTTCGCATTGGCCGCCTGGATGGCGGCGGCGTTGCCCTCAATGGCGGCGGCCATGGCGTGAAGACAGGCGTTTTTGTCCGCCGTGTCAAGCTGGGTCATTTGGTGGGCGGCGGACTTGGCGTGTTCCGCCAGCGCGGTCATTTGTTCTGTCAAGCTCATCGGGAAGGGCAGGGTAACGCAAGGACAGTGTGCGCAAAAGTTAGTTTTTGCTGATGAACACCAGTGTGCCTACGGGCACGGCGTTGAAGAGCGGCAGCAAATCCGCCGCGCCAAGATGAATGCAGCCCTGCGAATCCGGTTGGCCGAGGCGGGATTCATCGCCCACGCCATGGATGTAAATGTAGCGTTTGTGACTGTCCACATTGCCGCCTTGATTAAAATCCGGTTCCAATCCGGAAAGCCACAAAATGCGGTCCGTGATTTTTGCATCGTGATTTCCTTTGCCATCCGTGCCGACAGGAATGCGGCCCTTGAAAATGGTGCCGATGGGTTCGCCAGCGCCAAATTTTTCAGTGATGCAATGGAGGCCCAGTGGGGTTTGAAAGGAATCCATTTGCTGGCCCGTGCCGTTTTTGGAAGTGGAGGCAGTGAGGGTGCTGGTATTTTGGTAATGAAAATGCGTGAGCGTTTGTGCAGCCACATTGACGTGCAGGCAATGGTCGGTGGGGGGCACGCCCAGCCGATTGCAGGCGTCAGCGAATGCAGGGGGCAGGATTTGCGCGCGTGGGATAAATTTGCGCGTCTTGTTGCCGTCCAAGCCGAGGTGCAGTCCGTCCTCATCCCAACGGAGGCTGCCCCATTTGGCGGCTGCTTCTTCGGGGGTGCCGGTCACGTCCAGTTCGCCAATGCGGCCGGGCATAAAAAACTGCGGCTGATCGCGCCCAATATAAACACGCAGGCGGACGGACTTGCCGTCCATGTGTGGCTCGAGAAAAACATGAGCGCCCAGCGGCGGATCATCAAACACGCCGTCGCTCCACTTCAGTGCAAGGCTGTGCTCGAGCGTCACCATCTTGCTGCGCTCGGTGAGTACTGCGCCGGTGCCATAGCCAATCATCAGGCACACGAAGCCGGTGAGAATCACATCGGATAATTTCTTGGGCTGGGCCATTAATGGGTGAGCGCCTTAATAAGCACTTTGGAGTTGCGGGCCTGTTCCTTGTATTCCGCCGCGCGTGCCTCGGGCAAGTCCGTTGAGAGGCCCTCGCGATAACCGGCCTTGGATTGGAAAAAAGAAAACGCGCGTGTGGACAGGGCAATCAATGTGGTCATCCCGCGATCACGCGCAGTGTCCTCGATAAACTGGAGCAGCTTTTTCCCGATCCCCATGTTGCTGTGCGCGGGGTTTACATATAAGTGCGCCAACTCGCCCACATCGCCAAATTCGCGCAAAGACACGCACGCTACCGGGTTGCCGTCAATTTCATAAATGTAATACGATTCCAATTCCCCTTCGATTGCCGCCTCGGTTCGCTCCAGCAGTTGCTGGCCGTCCATTGCTTCGCGCGAGAGCCGAAGTATACTGCCCACATCGGCCTGTTGCGCAGGGCGGATTTGGCGGTATTCACTGGCATAAATCAATGTGCCAATTCCCTCGTTGGAAAACACCTCCGCCAGCAGACCCTCGGTGACCAGGCCGTTGATGAGCTGCACGCGCGGGACACCCGTCGCGCAAGCTTCCGCAGCATGGCGGGCCTTGGAGCGCTGGGCGGCAGGAATGCTTTCCGGATTTTCCGTAAGCAAAGCTTCAAGCTTGGAGCTGATCATTTGGCGAATCATCCGGCCGTTTGTGCTGAGGCCGTTTTCGGTGGAAATGAAAATGAGCTTGGTAGCTTTGAGGTTTTGGGAGATGGCGAGCGCGACAGCATCGCTGTTCAGGCGAAAGGTGTTGCCCTCGCCATCAAAACCAAGGGGCGGGATGACGGGTGTGATGTCCTGGGCCAGCAGCGATTGAAGCAACTCCCCGTCCACCCGGCTCACTTTGCCGGTGTGCAAGTGGTCCACCCCATCGAGAATGCCCATTGGAAAAGCCACCACGGCATTGGCATTGGCGGCGCGGAGGTTGTTGGTGGCAAAGCCCTCAAGGATTTCGTGCGTAAGGCCGTTGGCGGCGGTCAGTGCGAGCTTGAGGGTGGTGTCATCAGTAATGCCTGTGCCATCGAGATTGCTCGGCGAGACGGATTGTTCCTCAGCAAGCGAGGCGATTTGACGGGCCGCGCCGTGCACGAGCACCACGCGAATATTGAGTGAACGCAGCACGGCAATATCCAACAGCAGATTGGCGAAATTGGCGTGGGTCACCACAGCGCCATCGGCCGCGATCACAAACGTCTTTTCGCGAAAGCGCGGGATGTACTGCAGAATTCCTCTGAGGTCGGTGGGTTTCACTGGGATAATTTTCGTCGCGGACTATCCAAAGAATGAGTGGTGCGTTCAACGCAAATCCGCCAGCGCGGCAAGGCAACGGCCATTTTCCACCGGCGTGCCAATGCTAATGCGGATCCATTCCGGCAGCCCATAACCACCCATAGCACGCGTGATGATTCCGCGTTGTTGCAATTGCTCGAAGATTGCCTGGCCATCGCCGATTTTGGCCAAAATAAAATTGGCGTGTGAGGGCACGCAATCAATTCCCATTTCAGCAAAGGCATTTTCGAAAAAACGAAGACCTTCCGCGTTATTCTCAAGCGTGGCCTTCACGTGCGCCTCATCCTCCAACGCTGCCAGTGCGCCGGCCTGCGCCATGGCATTGAGGTTGAAGGGCTGGCGGATGCGCTCCAGCGCGCCCACGAAATCGGGATGCCCGATGCCATAACCCACGCGCAAGCCGGCGAGTCCGTGCAATTTTGAAAACGTGCGCATCAACAGGAGGTTTTTCTTTTCGGATAACAGGGGCAACAGATCGGCGGGGTTTTCGATAAACTCGATGTAGGCCTCGTCCATCACCAGCAGCACTTCGTCGGGCATGGCGTTCACCAGCTTCATCACTGCCTCGTTGGGGGCACGGGTACCGGTCGGGTTGTTCGGGTTGGCCACAAACACGATGCGTGTCTCCGGCGTGATGGCCCCATGCATAGCGGTAAGGTCATGCCCGTAATCCCGGGCGGGCACTGTAATACATTCTGCTCCGGCGAGATGCGCCACAATGGGGTAAATGGCAAAACAATACTGCGACACCACGATGTTTGTGCCCGGCCCGAGCAGGGCGTGCGAGACGAATTCAATGATTTCGTTGGAGCCATTGCCAAAGATGAGGTTGCCCGGGTTGACACCCAGCCTTTCCGCCATGCGTTTGCGAAGATAAAACGAGTTGCCATCCGGATACAGGTGCACCTTCCCGGCGGTTTCGCGCATGGCGGCGATTGCCTTGGGAGAGGGGCCGAGCGGATTTTCATTGGAGGCAAGCTTGATGAGGTCGGCCGCAGGCAAACCCAATTCGCGGGCTACTTCCTCCAGCGGTCGGCCGCCGTGATACACCGGCAAGTGCTCAAGCTGCGGATTCAGTTTCATCCTCAGCTCATCCAGTTGGTGCGGCTGCTTTTGCCGACCTCGGTAATTTCGCCAGACGAATTCTTGGCGATGTAAAGCGTGATGCCGGTTACTGACAAAAATGTGCCAAGCATCACCAAAGCTACAAACCAGCTCGCCAATCCACCAATGGCCAGTGCTTTGTAGAGCGTCTCCAGATCGGTGATTTTCTCAATGCTTTGAGGTGGATGAATGAAAATTTTTGTGATCCACGCGGTGAGAATGATAATGGTGATGAAGGCGTAGTTCCGCTTCAAGCGGCGGCCGATGGATTCAAACATGCTAACCTTGAAAGCCGGCACAAGCAAATCTTCGGCAACGAGTTTGCGCCAGTTGCCTTCCAGCTTGGGTTCCTGCCGCATAAGCACGGGCACAATGTAGTGTGCCTCAAGCATCCGCACGCGCGCGCGAAAGGCATCGTAAAAGCGATATCGGCGCGCTTCGATCCACAGCATCATCAAAACGATCGCGAGGTTGAAAAAGAAAATCAGGTGCGGCACTTCGCGGAAAGAAAATGCCACGGTGAATATCGTGCAGGTGGAGGTGATGGCCCAGGTGGTGGTGGTGTCCAGGCGTTGTCGCCAAACCATGATGCGCCCGACTTCGCCGCGATAGAAATGCGACATCGCGGTGATATAGTCCTGGCTGAATGTCGGTTCGTCGAGAAACGCGTCGGATACAGCCTGGGAATCCTCTTCCAATTCGGGCATGGGCGAAGCCTAACACAAAGGGCACCTATCGACCAGCCTCGATCTCAAACGCGATATGGCGGGCCAGCTCGATCAGATCCAGATCGTGACGCAAGTCTCCAAATTGAAATGCCGGCAGACCGCTTTGATCCTGCCCGACCAATTCGCCGGGGCCGCGCAATTGAAGGTCAGCTTCGGCGACCTTGAAGCCGTCGTGAGTTTCCGCCAGCACTGTGAGGCGTTCATTGCCTTCGGCTGATTCCCCGCTAGTCAACAAAATGCAGTGGCTGTCGTGGGTGCCTCGCCCAATGCGGCCGCGTAATTGATGAAGTTGGGCGAGGCCAAATTGTTCCGCGTTTTCGATGAGCATCAGTGTGGCGTTCGGCACATCGACGCCCACCTCCACCACGGTGGTGGCCAGCAGCACCTGTATTTGGTTGTCGCGAAATTGCGCCATAACCGATTCTTTTTCATCCGCATTGAGCCGACCATGCAAAACCCCAATGGCGTGTGGAGCAAATGCTTGGGCCAGTTTTCTTGCCTCAGCTGTGACGGCTTTGATGCCGCTGGCTGTGTCTTCGTTGTCTACACGGGGGTAAACCACAAAGGCTTGTCGACCCTTGGTGATTTCTGTTTTCAGGAATCTCAGAATTTTTGGCCAACGGTCCGGCGTGCGAACATGGGTGCGAACTTGGCCGCGATTGGCTGGGAGTTCATCGATGACAGAGGAGTCGAGATCGCCATAGAGCGTGAGACCGAGCGTGCGTGGGATGGGCGTGGCGGTCATCACCAGCAAGTGCGGGTAGTGGCCCTTCTTCACCAGTCGATCGCGCTGGGTGACGCCGAATTTGTGCTGTTCATCAATGACAATGAGCCCCACGCGCTCGAGTGAAAAGGCGGATTGGAAAAGTGCGTGAGTGCCAATTACGAGGGTTTGTTTTTCAAACAACGGCTCCGCATCCTCTTTGCGCGAACCGGTGTGAAGACGCACACGAATGCCAAGGGGCTCCAGCCATCGAGTGAAATTGCGGTGGTGTTGATCGGCAAGGATTTCCGTGGGGGCCATCAGGAGGCCGTTGTAACCGCTTTCCAAGGTGCGCAGTAAAGCCAGCGCGGCTACTACTGTTTTGCCGGAGCCGACATCCCCTTGCAGAAGGCGGCGCATGGGGTGTTTGCCGTTGAGGTCGCCTTCGATTTCCATTTGCACGGTGCGTTGGGCATCGGTGAGTTGGAATTCGAGCTGTTTCAAAAATGGATTCACCAAACGGCCATCCCCGCTGCAGGGCAGGGCGCGGGCTTTGGTTTGCATCGTCACGCGTCGTCGGCGGATGGTGGATTGCAATTCCACAAATTCATCCAGGGCCAGTCGTCGGCGCGCGGCTTTGGCATCGTCCATGTCATTTGGGAAATGAAGGTTGCCAATGGCATCGCGCCGGTTGGGGAGGCCGGCTGCGGTGTATGTGGGTTCCGGGATTTCGTTGGTGTGTTTTTGCAGCAAGCCAAACATCACACGCCGCAACCATCGTTGGGGCATGCCTTCGGTGAGCGGATATACGGGCACGATGCGGTTGACGTGTACGGTGGGGTCATCATCGCGCTCGATGATTTCCGTTTCCGGATGATCCAGCCCGGGCCGTTTGCCGGCGGTGAGTTTGCCAAAAACTAGCACATCGTCATCCCGGTGAAAAAGGCGGTCCATGTAATTGCAATTCCACCACCGGCACCGGACGCTGCCGGAGTCATCCTCAAGCACAAACTCGAACAAACGACGGCCCCCGCGCAGATGGCTTGTGCCGACTACCATGATTTTGCCTCGCGCGAGGCGGGGTTCTTCGGTGGATAATTCACTGATGGGGCGGATGTCGCGTCGGTCTTCATACCGTCTCGGGCGGTGCAGCAGCAGATCGCCGAGTGTGTGGCACTTGAGGCGTGCCAGTTGCGTCGCACGTTCTTCACCCACACCGGGCAGCTCGGCCAATGGCCGGGCCAGTGCATTTGTATTGGTTTCCTCTCCGCTCACGACCTCGATAAAACACAGGAATGCCTCGTTCCCAAGGCGAACTTTTGCACGTTGCCCCGCGCTGCATTTGGCGGCATGCTTCGCCCGTGGCGCACGAGGCAGATTCAGTGGAGCGGTTGTGGCAGGATTATGCGGGGGTCTTTCGTGATTTCGATGACCTGACTCTTGCCCGTTGGATGTCCCAAACCCTCAGCCAATTGCAGGGCCAACTGTGGCGCATGTCGCATCCCTTGGTGGCTTCGTATCGACTCGCAGCGATGGTTGCCCATGAACGGCAGGTTTGGCACCAGCGCCTGGTCACCGTGCCGCCAGACTTCCCAACAGCCGAATGCTGCCGCGCCCCGTTGCTCCCCATGATCACTCGCGACGTCCTGGAAAACGGATTGATTTGTCTGCATTGCAACGGCACGGCGGTGGAGATTGAAAAAGTGGGTGAACCCGCCGAGGCACTGGCCGCATGGGCCGAGGCGTATGCGCCCATTCACGGGGTGGCGCATTGGGATGAGGCCCGGCGCACGACTCAGGAAAACTACGATCAGGTATACGAGGACGCCGCAACGGAAAGCGAAAAACACCTCGCCCATCTCGGCACCGAATTGGCACCGCAGTTGGTGGAGTTTTTCCCAGCTGTAATTTGGGAAGATCAGGACGAATGCCTGCAAGTTCGGCCGGAAGATATTTTGCTATGAACCCACCCGAAGAAAATCAACCCGTTAACAAGCCGAAATCAAAATGGCCAAAAATTCTGGCCATCGGTTGCGGTGGGTTTTTGGTTTTGCTCGTGCTCGCTGTGGTGCTCGTCAACAGCTACATCAAGCGATCCGTTGCAGATCTGTTGGAGCAAAAGATGACTGATTCTGGATTGAACGCACAGATTGGTGAGTTCGATTACAGCATTTTGGATCGACAGGTTTCGATCCATAACCTCACGGCTACCCCTTCCGGGGGGCAGTTTGCAGGAATGGGGCAATTGACTATCGATGAAGTTTCCCTGCAGATTGACCCCAATGCGCCAAATCAGGTTGGTCACGTTATTATCCGTGGCGGGCACTCCACACATTTTTCGGTGGGGGAGGTTGAGGTTCAACCGGGAAAATCGCTGAAGGCGAAATCGATGGTGTTAAAAAACCTGAAAGGCCTCGGCAAGGGCGATCTTCTGAAAATCACTGAGATGCAGGTGAAGTATGGCGTGAAAGGACTGGACTTGTTGAAGCTCGATGTTGCCGAACTGATTGCTTTCCAAACCGCCGACGGTGAATGGAATTCATTGGTTCGCCCCGTTAAGGAATTGAAGTTCATGGGCAAAAAAGTGGATCACATCGGCGAGATTATCGTGAGCGTGAAAGCGATCAAAGTGCTCAACTTGGCGAGTGGTGGAACAACGCAAACGATTCCGGCAAACAAGACGATTCACGTTCGCGACATCAGCAATGCGGCTGAGTTTAATTCACAATTCATACCCGCACTGCAGTCCATGCTCAGCGAAGTCGCAGGCGCAGCGCAACGCTAGTGCGTCCTAAATCTCCACGGAAAACAAATCGTTCGCCTTCACGCCCTCGGCAAAACCGGCCATTAGCTTGGCGATCTGCTCGAGGTCTTTCAGGTTCACCACTTCCACCGGCGAATGCATGTAACGGTTGGGCAGGCTGATGAGCGCGCTGGGGATGCCGCCGCGCGTCCAAAAGATCGCGTCCGTGTCCGTGCCGCTGGTGGCGCTCACCGTCTCGTGCTGGATGGGGATGCGCGCCTTCTTGGCCACCGCCTCCAGCCGCTTCACCACTGTCGGATGATTGCACGTGCCGTGCGTGAGCGTCGGCCCCTTGCCCATCTGCACGTCGCCATGGGCTTGTTTGTTGATGCCCGGATAATCCGTCGCGTGGGTGACATCGACCACCAACGCCACATCCGGATCCAGCGAATACGCAATCTGCCGCGCGCCGAATAAGCCCACTTCTTCCATCGTGTTGGACACCGCGCAGATCTCGGCGTTGAGTTTTTTCTTGGAACTTTTTAGGAGTCGCAACGCTTCCGCCACGGCCCACGTGCCGATGCGGTTATCGAAGGCGCGCCCCACCGCGAGGTTGCCATGCAGCATTTCAAAATTCTGGTTCACCGTGATGGGGTCGCCCACGCGCACGCGTTTCTCGGCAGCCGTTCGCGTTGCGCAGCCGATGTCAATGTACAGGTCGTGAATCTTCGGCGCCTTGGGCTCGCCATCCACCTTTTGCATGTGCGGCGGCGGATTGCCCACCACGCCCAGTACCGGCCCCTTGGCATTGTGCACCGTCACGCGTTGGGCTTTGCTCACGATGGCGTCCACGCCGCCCATTCGCTTGACCCAAATGAAGCCGTTGTCATCAATGTAATTGACTGACAACGCGATTTCATCTGCGTGCCCCGCCAGCATAATGCGCGGACCGCCGCCGGGGTTCAGCGTGGCCACACAGTTGCCGTATTCATCGTGAGCGACTTCATCGGCAAACTCGCCGACATAATCGAGCCAAACGCGTTGGCCGCGTGTCTCGTAGCTGGTGGGGCTGGGGGTGTTAACGAGTTCCTCGAGAAAGGCCAGTGATTCCTTGCGCATGCGCGATGATGACCCGCGCGACGGCACGGCGTCAATGCTCGACGCTCTGGGGTGCGTTTGTTACCAACTCCGCGTGCGCGCCAAGTACGTTAAAGACGCCCCATTGGTGGTGGTGAAGCTCGGCTCGGGCATTCTTACCGATGCCCGCAACCGACTGGCCCCGACCCGTCTCAAGCGGTTGGTGGCGCAGGTGGCCCGCGCGCGTAAGGAGGGGCGCGAGGTGGTGTTGGTCAGCTCTGGCGCCGTGGCCGCGGGAATGGAAGCGCTCCATTGCGAAAAACGCCCCACGCGGCTGGCCGAATTACAGGCGTGCGCGGCCGTGGGGCAATCGCGTTTGATGGCATTGTACGAGGAGCTGTTTTCCGCGCACGGTCTGCAGGTGGCGCAGGTGCTGCTCACGCATGCGGATTTGCAGGACCACGATCGTCACCTCAACGCGCGCAACACCCTGATGGCACTGCTGGATCGCGGTGTGGTGCCGGTCATCAACGAAAATGATGCGGTCACGTTTACCGAACTGACGGTTGGGGACAACGACAAGCTCTCCGCGTTGGTGGCCGCGCTGTTGCCGGCAAATTTATTGGTGCAGTTGACCACCGCTGACGGACTCGTGCGCAATTTTGGCAAACCCAATGCGCGATTGATTTCCACTGTGCGCAAAATCGATTCCGACATCCGCCAGCTCGCGCGCGGCACGCACAGCGCCACCAGCGTAGGCGGGATGACCAGTAAAGTGGAGGCCGCGCAAATCGCCGGACGCGCTGGCATTCCGATGGTCATCGCCAGCGGCACCAAGCCCGGTCAATTGAACAAGGTGTTGGCAGCGGAAAAGGTGGGCACGCTGTTCGTTCCCAATGGGCAAAAACTCAAAGGTCGCAAGAGGTGGATTGCTTTCTTTCATCATCCGCAGGGCGAACTGGTGGTGGACGATGGCGCGAAGGCAGCCCTGCGCGAACGCGCGACCAGTTTGCTTTCGATGGGCATTACGGGATGCGAGGGCGAGTTTAGCGCGGGAGATGTGGTGCGGATCGGAGACCGCCACGGCACGGCGATCGCCCAGGGCATTGCGCGCTTTGGCAAGGCGGACATCGAGAGCGGCACGGCAGGCAAAATCGTGGTGCATCGCGATGACCTCGTGATTTTATAATTTATGGCGAAGAAGAAAAAAGCCATTGATGAATTGCTCGCCGTAATGGCCCGCCTGCGCGCGCCTGATGGTTGCCCTTGGGATCGCGAGCAGGATCACCAAAGCATTCGGCTCAATGCGATCGAGGAGGTTTACGAACTGGTCGACGCCATTGAGGCGGATGACGACGCGGAGATGGTCGAGGAGCTGGGTGATGTGCTTTTGCAGGTGGTGTTTCACGCGCAAATGGCCAAGGAACGCGGGGCGTTTGATTTCGAAGCGGTCGCCCGCGGCATTGTCGACAAGCTTGTGCGCCGGCATCCGCACGTGTTTGGCGAGGTGGATGTGAAGGATGTCGATGGCGTGTGGCGGCAATGGGAAAAGATCAAGCAAACCGAAAAAGCCGGCACCGATCGCGAGCGCACGTCGGCTTTTGATGGCATCCCGCGGCATTTGCCGGCGCTAATGCGAGCGCATGAGGTGAGCAAAAAAGCCCGCAAACACGAGCTGATGCCCAAGGGCCGGAAGGGTGCCGGTAAGGCTGCGCTGGGGAAGGAGTTGTTTGCTCTGGCCAAACGCGCGCAGGCGAATGGCTGGCAGGCGGAGGAACTGCTTCGCGCGGAAACAGCCAAACAGGAAAAGGCATTGCGCAAACTGGAACGCAAAAAAGGAGAAGGCTCGACAAACCAAGAGGCGCGGTTAGTTTGCCCAAAAATTTTTATACAAAAATGAGTGATCCAAGATACGATAAATTGGCGAAATCGCTGGTGGAATATTCCTGCGAACTGAAAAAAGGCGAGGCGGTGTTCATTGATGTGGCGGATATCCCCGATCGAATGACTATCGCCCTCATCCGCGCCACGCGCAAAGTGGGCGGCATTCCGTTGGTGGAAACGCGTCAATCCCGCGTAGTGCGCGAAGCTCTGCGCGGTTCCAAC
>CAZJRV010000047.1:0-14806 GCA_964548235.1 uncultured Verrucomicrobiota bacterium | reverse complement strand
CATTGATCAGGGCAGTGCCGGTTTGATTGAGGACCTTCGCCAGCGCGGCTTGCTCGATGACACGCTCGTGGTGTGGGGCGGGGAGTTCGGCCGCACGCCGTATTGTCAGGGGCGCTTGGGCAAGGACAATTACGGGCGTGATCATCACCCGCGCTGTTTCAGCATCTGGATGGCTGGCGGCGGCATCAAGGCGGGCATCACCTACGGACGCACCGACGATTACGGCTACAACATCGCCGACGCCGAAGGCAACCAGCTCAAGCCCCAGCCCGGCAAGGCCAAGTGGACCCCTGGCACCATGCATATCCACGACCTGAACGCCACCATCCTGCACCAGCTCGGCATCGATCATCGGCGGCTCACCTACCGTTATCAAGGCCGCGACTTCCGCCTCACCGACGTGCACGGTCACGTGGTGAAAGACATTATTGCCTGATTTTAAATATAAGAAAATCTCGCGTGCGGCAAATTCCTCAAGCGCGTTGGCAAACGGCCAAAAAGGTGGGGCTGTTGAGGGTGGTGGCGAGCGGTTTTTGGGCAAACTAACACAATGTAAACCAAATGCTCACCAGACACTGTTTAGGCCTTGTAATCCAAAAAAGATAAAGCCTATTACAATTAACATCACAAATATTCCGGCAATGACAAAACCTAAGACAGCCGGTAAAAATTCTTCCTTTCGAAAAATCGATATCAGGCTGAATGCGATAGTACAAATAATATAAGTAATTATAATTTCTGGGAAAGAGATTATCCTAACTACAACAAGTAAAAAAACCCCGCCGTCATATCCAGTTTTATCCAGCATCCCAACACTTTCCGTAGCTAGAAGTATGATTGGCCATGATACGCTTGTAATCAATGACGCATAACCAACGGTTGGGTGTTTTCTGTTATCAGTTTCCATGGAATTGAGTATACTTATAGTCACCAAATAATTGTCATTGAAAAAATTAATTAAAATATTGAGTCAATCAATGATTACTCTCTTGAAAAATAGACGTAAAGGCCTGCAACGCCGGTTCAGCAAGTGCACCCTCGCCACCCGACGGCAAACCGCCCACCTCGAAGCCCCCCCCGACCGCTTCCTCCAAACCTACCTTGCCAAAAGGCAGCTCCAAAAGAAGGAAAATTAACTGGTGGGCCCGGCAGGACTTGAACCTGCAACCAATGCATTATGAGTGCACTGCTCTAACCGATTGAGCTACGGGCCCGTTAGGTCGGGCACTTTGCAGGATGGATGGGGTTTTGGGAAGATTCAGTTTTTGTTCTGAACAATTGTGGGCAAATCTTCGGGTGGCTCGAGCTTGACGTTGCGGCGGCGGTGCCATTGGGCGAGGAGGCCGTCGTGGGGACTGAGGAGCCATGCCAACAAAAACAGGCCCATGCCGGCGACGACGAAGGCGCCGGCGGGGGAGCAGTTGAACCACTTGGCAAGGTGCACGCCGAGCAAAGTGCCGAGCAGGGCGTGCAGCACGGTGAGGCCCATGATGACGGGCAGACGCGCGGACAGGAGATGCGCAGTGGCGCCGGGCAGGATGAGCATAGCCACGACAAGGATAGCGCCCACGGAGGTGAAGGCACTGACGACGATCACCGAAAGCAGGCTCATCAGGGCGTAGTGCACAACGGTGGCGTTGATGCCCAGCGAGAAGGCCAGCGCGGGGTCAAATGAGCTCACCAATAATTCTTTGTAAAAAATCCAAATCAATAGTGCCACGCCGAAGGCCACGGCGCCCATTCGGAGGATGTCGGGCATCACGTATAGTTCGCCGCCCTTTAGGTAGGCGTTGGAAAGGGGCATTTTTTGCAGCGACGCAGCCAGCTCGGGGCTGAGTTCCACGGTGGCAGGGTTGAGGAGTTGGTGGGTGATGTTGCCGTAGAGGACGCAGTCGGTATCAATGTGCACGTTGCCGTGGGTGTGAACCTTGATGAGGATGATGCCGAGGGCAAACAGGCTGGTGAAGGCAATGCCAATGGCGGCGTCCTGTTTGACGCGAGTATAGCGGTGGATGACTTCAATGATCACGGTGGTGGCCACGCCGGCGAGCAGCGAGGCGACGAAGATGACGGTGGTGGTGAGGTTGCCGGCAATGTGGCCGAGGCCGATCCAGTGCAGCACAGGGAAGTGCTCCAGAAAAAACGGCAGGGCCACCACCACGCCGATGCCGGCGACGACGCTGTGGCTGATGGCGTCGCCCACCAATGCCATGCGACGCAGGATGAGGTAGTTGCCCAGCAACCCGCAGGCGGTGGACACAAAGAAACCCATCAGCACAATCCACAGGGTAGTCGTCAGGCCGGTGGTCCACGGGGCGACGACGTGTTGCTGCCAGTCAAATGCGGGGATGAGATCGGTCATGAGCGGCCTCCGTAACCGGTAACACCCGTGGACGGGCCGAGCGGAGCTTGGCCGCTGGCGAGATCGGCCAGGCCGGGAATGGGTTGGCCGTGGGGATCGGTGGTGGCGTGGTTGAGGGTGCGCTCGAGTTGGCGCACGGTTTCCTCGCCAAGCACGTGCTCGATTTTCTCGGCATCGTCGTGGACGTGGTCGGGTGCGATTTGGGCCTCGTTGGTGAGGTAGAGCTCCCAGAGGCGGTGATTGCGGACAATCTCACACGCACGCTGCCAGCCCTCGGGCGTGAGGTGAATGGCATCGCCCGCATCGTGGGCAGTGGCGAGTTGATGGCGGAAGAGCGCGCGCGATTGGTCGCGGACTTCGTCGATAGTCTCGCGGCGACGCTCGGCCAGTTCGCGCAGGGAGACGCCTTCGCTGTCAAACTTGCGCGCCTCCAGTACGTGGTAAATAGCCTTGAGCGTATTCTCGCGGCGCGTGCGTGAAGCCAACGATTTTTGCCGCCACCAACGCGCGAACACGCCATGGCGCGGACCGAATAAAAACGCGCCCACAAACACCAACGACGCGCCCAACACCATAAACGGACCGGTGGGTAGGTTGGTGGTGAGGAATGAAACGAACACTCCCGCTGCTCCTGCGGCAAGACCAAAGCCTGCGGCCAACAACAGCAATCGGTGCATTCGATCGGTCAGCAAATACGCGGCGGCCGCTGGCGTGATCAGCATCGCGCTGACCAACACCACGCCCACCGCGCGCAGGGCCACCACCACGCTGAATGACAGCATCAACATCATCGCGTAATGGATGAGGTTGACCGGAAACCCGGCGGCGCGTGCGAAGCCGGCATCGAAACTGGTCACCAACAGTTCCTTGTAAAAAAGCAGCACCATCCCGATAGCCAGCACGGTGACGATGGCCAGCAGGGTGAGATCGTCCGAGCCCATGATTGCGGTGGAGCCAAAGAGATAATCCTCCAGCGCGGCTTTTTTGCCGGGCAACTTTTGCAGGCGCGTAAGCAGGCAAATGCCCACGGCGAAAAATGAGGCCAGCACAATGCCCAGCGCGGTGTCTTCCTTGAGGCGGGTGGTTTGGCGAATGAGCGTAACGAGCGCGCCACCGATGAGGCCCGCCAGCGTAGCGCCAATGAAGATGGCCACGGGATCGCGTTCCATATTCCAGATGAACCCCGCCACCACGCCGGGCAGCACAGCGTGCGAGAGGGTGTCGCCAAACAACGCCATCTTGCGAACCACGATGAAGCCCCCCATCAAGCCGCAACTGATGCCCAACAGAATGGCACCAAAGAATGCGTAACGCACGGCAGGATCGCGGAAGCTAAAAAACTGATTGGCCTGTTCCCAGCCGGTGGTGCTGGAGAGATCACCAATGCGATCGGCACACGCGGGCGCAGCGGAGGCAAGCAGCGCAAGCGCTGCGATGGTGGGCAGGTGGCGCATCAGGATTTCTCCCGCACGGCCTCGGCCACCTCGCTGAGAATGGTGAGCCGGCCGCCGTATGTGTTTTGCAGCAGATCGTAATTGAACACCTCGGCAGTCGGGCCGAAGGCGACTACACGCATATTCAGCAGCAGGAGGCTGTCGAAATATTCCTTGGCGGTGGGCAAATCGTGATGGACGACGAGCAGGGTTTTGCCACGTTCCTTCAGCTCGTGCAGGATAGCGACGATGGCCTCCTCGGTGGCGGCGTCCACGCCAGCGAAGGGTTCGTCCATAAAATACAGGTCACTCTCCTGAGCGAGGGCGCGCGCGAGGAAAACGCGTTGTTGCTGGCCGCCGGAGAGATTGGAGATCTGCCGGTTGGCATACGGCAACATCTTGACCTTCTCGAGACATTCACGCGCGATGTCGCGATCGGCCTTGCTCGGGCGGCGCATCAGGCCGAGGTGTCCGTAGCGGCCCATCAGCACGACGTCCATCACGCTCACGGGGAAATCCCAGTCCACCGATTCGCGCTGAGGCACGTAGCCGACGCGCTTGAGGTTTTTCTCGACCGGCTCGCCAAAGACCTTCACCCAGCCGCTGCTAAGTGGCAACAGGCCCATGGCGGCTTTGATGAGTGTGGATTTGCCCGCGCCATTGGGGCCGATGATGCCGACGAGCTGGCCCTTGGGCACCTCGATATCGATGCCCCAAAGAACCGGCCGCTTGTGATACGCGACGGTCAGGTCATGGATTTCAAGTGGGGCCGCTTCTTCAGTTGCTTCGGATTGCGCGCTCATTAAAAAGTGAACCCGGCGCGCAGGCCGAACACCAGCGCGTCGCTGGTGGTTCTATCACCGCTGGGCCGGTTAATCCATTGAATATCCGGCTGGACATAAATGGCGGGCGTCAATTGAATGCGATAAGTAGCCTCAACGACGGCCTCGTGCGATTTCACGTCACTGGTGATGGCGCCGGAATGTTTGCCGTAGACTAAGCCCAGACCGGCCACATCCTCATCGCGCCCGGGCAACAAGCCGGTGTAGCTCAGGCCGGTATCGAGCACCCAATGGAAGCGGCTGCGATCGCGTTGGCCGGTGCCGAGGCGCAGGAAACTGCCGAGCCCTTGGCCGTCATCCGTGCCCTCCTCGCGCCAGAGCAGCTTGTCGGCCGCACCGTACAGGCCCCAGTTGCCTTCGCCATTAGTATTGTCGTGCTTGGAGAAGGATGTGCTGTGGTGCCACGCGCCAAGGCGGAGAGCAAAGGGCAGGCCGGTGCCGTCGTCGGTGTTGAACCCGTTGTAGCCAATCTCGTACAGGCTGGTCCAACCCTGGCCGTTGCCCAGCTCGAAGTGCAGGCCGTGCTGGTTAATGGTGGCGTCGCCGCCGGCACTGTCAAAGCTGTCGCCATCGTAAATGCCCACCTGCGCGTAGCAGGTTTCGGAGAAGTCTTGCCGATAGCGAATGCCCAAGGCCGCCACGTTGAAGGCCGGACCGGTGTTCAGCGTGTTGGCCGCCCAGAATGCCGGCTGGCCAAGGGCCTCATTGATAAACACACCTCCGTATTCGGTAAGGGCAAACTCCTCATCAGCCAGCAGATTACCGAAGCGGATGGAGTGGCTGCCAAAGGACTTGTCGATCCACAGCTCGTAAAGACGCAGGCCATCGTAAGCGTCCATGTTGCTGACGGTCAGCTCATTGCCCACGTGTTTACCAGTAGGGCTGGCGCCGTGGGTCCATAGGGTGCTGATGCGAAAATCCGCGCTGCTCCAGCCGGTGGTTTTTTCCAGATCGATATCCAACGAACCGTAGCCGAGTCCTTCGTAGACTGTTCCCTTCGACGAACCGCCGGAGGCATTGCGAAACACTTCGGCATCGTAGGTGAAGGAAAACTCGTAGCCTTGTGAGGCCCATTCGCTGCGCGTGCCGCCCCAGTCGCCGGTGAGTTGTTCGCGGTCCCAAGGGTTTTCCTGTGCGGACAAGGCAAACACACCGCAGAGGCAGAGAATACTTGTCGTGATTTTTTTTATGCTAATTTTAATTGAGGTTATTGAGGTTGACGTGGCTCAAGCTGCTACTTGAGCGCATTCACGATGGTGCTGAGGTTGTGCTTGATCATGCCCTCGTAGGTGCCCACGTCGTGGCCGTTTTCGATCTTGCCGAGTTCGCCCATGGCGTCGGAGAAGAGTTCGCCGCCCACTTTGGCGCCGGAATCTTCACTGATGCGCTTGATGGCAGCGGGGTTGACGCTGCTCTCGACGAACACCGCCTTCACGCCCTTTTCCTTAATGAAGGATACCATCTTGACCACGTCGGCCAAACCGGCTTCGCCCTCGGTGGAAATGCCCTGCAGGCCGACAACCTGAAACTTGTACGCGCGGCCAAAGTAATTGTAGGCGTCATGGCTGGTGATAAGGATGCGCTTGTCCTCAGGCAGCTCGGCTACTTTGGCATCGGCCCAGGCTTGCAATTCTTTCATCTTGGATTTGGCGGCTTCGCCATTCTTTTTGTAATCCGCAGCGTTGGCACTGTCGGCAGCACTGAGACCCTCGACCACCACATCCACGGTCTCAGCCCAGAGATTCACGTCGAACCAAATGTGCGGGTCGTGGTGGTTTTCATACTCATCAGAGGCCAGCAGCTTGGCTATGTCGATCTTGTCGGTAACCGCGTGGGCGGTCTTGAGGTTTTTGAGATTCTCTTCAATTTTACCCTCAAGAAACAGGCCCACGTAAAACACTACGTCGGCGTTCTTCAATTTGTCGACGTCCTCAAGCGTGGCTTGGTAGAGATGCGGATCCACGCTCGGGCCCATCAGCTCAGTAACCTCCACGTGTTCGCCGCCCACTTGGCGCACGAGATCACCCACCATATTAACCGTGGTGGTGACCTTCAGTTTGCCGGAAGTACCGTCGCCGGACGGTTCCACATCCGGACCACCACCGCAGGCGATGAAAATCAGGGAGAGAACCCCGCCCAAAAAAGCGCGGCGAGAGACCAGTTTAATGAGTTGTTTGTTCATATTCATGGGGAGAACTTGCCGCAGGGCGAAGTTCGACGCAAGGAAAAAAGTTTGGCAAGGCAAACTTTTGATTTTGCCCTGTTTTTAGGGTACAAATGCGCATGCAATTGTTGGATATGCAGCCGGTGGGATCGGAATTGGCGGTGAGATGGGATGATGGCGCGGAGCATTTTGTGCCGTTGGAGGCTTTGCGGCGGGCGTGCCCGTGCGCCTCGTGCGCAGGTGAAACGGACGTGATGGGCAACGTGTCGAAGGGCCCGGAGACGGCATTCACCGAGGCGTCATTCCAAATCAAGCAACTGCAACCGGTGGGTGGCTATGCAGTGCAAATTTTTTGGAAGGACGGGCACAGGACGGGGTTGTACGCGTTTGAATATTTGCGGACGATTGGGGAGAAGAATTCCCAATGATCAATTCTCGGGAGGAGCCGGATTATTCGTCCGCAGTTTTTTCCGAGGATTGATCTTCAGCAGTTGCCGTTTCAGTCGCTTCTTCAGTTGCTTCAGCCTGGGCCTCAACGTTGGATTCTTCTTTAACATCTTCAGCCTCGGCAGGAGCATCCTTCTCGACACTCGACCTCTCGTCCCTCGACTCTTTCTTCTTCTCTTCCTTCGGTCGCGGCTTCTTGGCGGTTTCGATGACGCCATTGGCGAAGTCGAGCACGTGGCCCTGGTGAATGAGCCAGTGTAAATCGGAGATGAGCTGTTTCTGTTCCTCCGTTTGCTCGGGCGCGGGGGGCGGTTCTTCGCCTTCCTTAAGTTCCTTGGGTTCCACGTGCTCAAGGCCGCCGAGGTTTTCAAGAATCAAGCGGCGCGTGCAATCGGACGTGGCCTCGACGAATTCCACGATGCGCTTCACACCATCACTCACAGGCGTGGCGGCCACGTCCAAATAATTCGGCCGCGCCACGGAAACGTGGGTAACCTTCTTGTCCTTTTTGAAAAACTGCAGCCCCATCCCGGCAAACAGTTTGCTGAGGTGCGTGGAGAGCTGCATTGGGAAATGTTTTTGCCGATGCCACTGGTCGCGCAGGTATTCCGCCAATAAGCGCGGCTCGCGCATCGCCTTGGCGTCAGTGCCGGTGAGCGTGGCGGTTTCCACCTCGTCCACCACAGACTCCGCGTGGCGCTCGCGGAAGTGCGCTTGCACTTCATCACGCCGCCCAAAGCTGATGGGCTCCTCTGTTTTCAGGGATTTCCAGGTGGTGCGCCATTTGGATTGTTCGATCCACGCGTTCACCGCTTCCTCTTCCTTGACGATGCGAATGCGGGACTTGAATTTCTCAAACGGCACGCGCGCCAGGTTCTCGGCGTGGAACTGGGCGAGCTTGTTCTGGTAATCGTGATGATTGGGAGGGCCAAGGCAGGTTTCGGTAAAACCGCATTGGGCCACGAATGTAAAGTTTCCCTTGGGCGCCTCGATCTCGTTCTTCTCGGTGGCGTAAAACTGGTCAAAATGTTTTTCAAACGTGTGGCGCTCGGCCTGGCCGCGGTTGAGCCAAACGGAATCATCCAGTTTGGAAACAAAAAGCCGATGGGCGTTGCCGCTGCCGGATTTGGCGGCCTTGTGCAGGGCGCGCAATTTCAAGGAGTAACGCGCTGGACGCTCGAGCACCAGCAGGGCGATCTGAAAAAGCGGATACGCGCGGCCGGTAAGCCGGATTTCTTTTGCAATGGATTCCACCCCTTGCGCGTCCGGCACGAAATCTACCTTAATATCCAGCTGCTGCACCTCGGGCCGCTGCGGTTTGCCGCCACGTTGTGGGCGATTGCCACGCTGGTTTTCCCTGTTGCCAGTGCCACGTTGATCGCGCGAGCCTCGTGATTCCCTGCGCGGGCCGCCTCTGCCTTGAGGTTTGTCAGGCGTGCTGCTCTTGCCGCGGTCGCGGTTGCCACCGGGCTTTCGGTCATCACGCCTTGGGCGACGCTCATCCCATCCGCCCCGGCTCCCGCCGCCTTTGCGTCCGCGCGGGCGTTCTTCCTCGCCCTTGTGGTCGGCGTATTTGTTCACGCCCGTATCTTCCTGGGCCCAGTCGGGCAGGAATTGCAGGTCGAGTGACAGTTCGTTGTCGGATTCAGCGCTCATTGCGCGGTGCCTGAAATAATCAGGTGGGTTCGGGAAGGCTGGTTTGTTTCACATAAAAAAGCAAGCCCCACATTTTGAATTTTCCGTTCCCTGCGAGTTGTGAACGGGCCACGAATATCCTCGGCTTGCGCGATGCGGAGCCGCACGGCTACACTGCGTTTATGGCCCATGCCGAGTTTGTTCATCTGCACGTACACAGCGAGTTCTCGATGCTTGATGGCGCGTGTCGTTTGGACAAGCTGGTTGAGCGAGCGGCAGAGTTGGAGTTTCCGGCGTTGGCGATTACCGATCACGGGGTGATGCACGGCGCGGTGGATTTTTATGAAAAGGCGCGCGCGGCGGGCGTGAAGCCGATCATCGGTTGCGAGGTGTACATCGCGCCCGGCAGCCGGTTTGACAAAAAGGCCAACAGCCGCACCGGCAAGGACGGCTACAACCATCTGCTGTTGCTCGCGGAAAATGAAGTGGGGTACAAAAACCTCGTGCGCCTCACCACTGCCGCGCATTTGGAGGGTTTCTATTACAAACCGCGCATCGACAAGGAAATCCTTGAGCAACACAAGGAAGGCCTCATTGCCTTCAGCGGCTGCCTCGCCAGCGAGATTCCGCAAGCGATCATGCGTGATGACCCCGACAAGGCACGCGCAGGCATCGATTGGTTCAAGCAAATCTTCGGCAAGGAGCGCTTTTTCCTTGAGCTGCAAAACCACGGCATCAACGAGCAGGCCAAGGTAAATGCCCAGCTCATCCCATGGGCCAAGGAGTTTGATCTCAACCTCGTGGCAACGAACGACGTGCATTACATCGAGCGCGAGCACTCGCACGCGCACGACGCGCTCATCTGCATCGGCACGCAAACGCACCTTACCGATCCGAACCGGATGAATTATGTGCCGGAACAGTTTTACCTGCGCAATGCGGACGAAATGGCGGCACTGTTCAACGAAGTGCCCGAAGCGGTGCAAAACACGCTTGCCGTGGCCGAACAGTGCAATGTGGAGATTGAACTGGGCGAACTGCATTATCCAGTTTTCGAACCGCCAGAATTGTTCACGCGCGAGGGATTCCTGCGCCATCTCGTGGCCAAAGCCATGCAACTGCGCTACGGCGTCACCTGTGAGGCGAAAGGGGATGAATTTGCGTGCTTGGCCATTGAGGACGCCAGACGCCTGCCGGTTTTCAACCCGACGGACGATACCAACCCTGCCGATGTCAACGACCCTGCCGTGGCGGCGGCGTTGGAGCTGGTGATTGACCGCATCCAAGTGGAGCTGGGTGTCATCGAGAAGATGGGCTTCACGAGTTACTTTTTGATCGTGGGCGATTTCATCCGGCACGGGCGCAAGAATGGCATCGCCTGCATCGCGCGCGGCTCGGCGGCCGGTTCATTGGTGACGTATCTGCTGCAAATTTCCAACGTGGACCCGCTGCGATACGGATTGCTGTTCGAGCGCTTCCTCAATCCCGAGCGCGTCAACCCGCCGGACATTGATATCGACATTCCCGATGACCGCCGCCCCTTCCTCATCGAGTACGTGCGCGAAAAGTACGGGCGCGATTGCGTGGCACAAATCATCACCTTTGGCACAATGGGTTCGAAATCTGTCATCCGTGATGTCGGCCGCGTAATGGGGTTGAGCTACGGCGAATGCGATCGCTTAGCCAAGATGGTGCCCGATGAACTGAAGATCACCCTCAAGCGCGCGCTCAAGCAATCACCCGACCTCAAGCTCGCCTATGATTCCGAGGACACCACGCGCGAGCTCATCGACACCGCATTTGTGCTGGAAGACCTCACCCGCAATGCCTCCGTGCACGCGGCCGGCGTGGTGATTGGCGCCGAGCCATTGGTCAACGTGCTGCCGCTCAAAACGGATGCCGAGGGTGCCACCGTCACTCAATACCCGATGGGGCCTGTGGGCGATTTGGGTTTGTTGAAGATGGATTTTCTCGGGCTCAAAACCCTCACCATCATCCGCAATGCCTGCCGGTTGGTGAAGGAGACGAAAGGCATCGACATCGACATTGACGCCGTGCCGCTGGATGACCAGACCACGTACGATCTCCTCAACGAAGGCCGCACCGTGGGCGTGTTCCAATTGGAATCCGCAGGGATGCGCGACTTGTGCCGGAAGTTTCAGCTCGGTTCCGTGGAACACATCACTGCGCTCGTGGCCTTGTATCGTCCCGGCCCGATGGATCTCATCCCGGACTACATCAAGCGACGCCATGGCGACGTGGAAATCCGCTACGAGCACCCACTCCTCCAACAAATTTCAGAGGAGACTTATGGCATTCTGATTTATCAGGAACAGGTGATGCAGGCGACGCAGCTGCTCGCCGGCTACACGCTGGGTGGCGCAGATTTGTTGCGGCGCGCGATGGGCAAAAAGAAGGTGTCTGAGATGGCCAAGCAACGCGAGACGTTCGTCAAGGGCTGCAAGGAAACCAATGACATCGCCCCGGCTAAGGCGAACAAAGTTTTTGATTTGCTCGAGAAATTCGCCGGCTATGGCTTCAACAAATCACACGCCGCCGCCTACGCGATCGTCTCTTATCAAACCGCCTGGCTGAAGGCGCATCATCCGGTGGAATTTCTCTCCGCTGCGTGCACCAATGACATGGGCGATACCGCCAAGCTCTCAATCCTAATCAACGAAGTCAAGGCGATGGGCCTGGAAGTGCTGGCGCCGGACCTCAATGAAAGCCGCGTGAATTTTGCCCCCGCACGCGATGGCAAAGTCATCCGCTACGGATTGGCCGCCATCAAGGGAGTGGGCGAGGCCGCTGTGGAAGCGATGCTCACCGCGCGCGATGAAGGCGAACCCTTCACTTCACTCAGTGATGTTTGCAATCGCGTGGATCTGCGGGCAGTCAACCGTAAGGTGCTTGAGGCGCTCATTAAGGCCGGCGCATGCGACAGCTTCGGCCAAACCCGCGCCAGCCTGTGTGCGCAAATCGAGCGCACCCTCGCCCGCGCCTCCAGTGCCGCAGCCGACCGCGCGCGCGGGCAGGAAACCCTCTTCGGAATGCTGGACGCCGGCAATGCCGAGGAAGACGAAATCCCCGCCGCATTTAAAAATCTGCCCGAGTGGGACGATTCCGAAAAACTCGCGCACGAAAAGGAATTGCTCGGCTTTTACGTCAGCGGCCATCCCCTCACGCCCCACCTGAGCACGCTCAAGCACTACGCCACCCATCAAATTGCCGACTTAGCAGAGCTGCCCAACCGAACCGTCACCCGCATCGGCGGCCTCGTGGCCACTGCCAAACGCGCCATTTCAAAAAAAACCGACAAGCCGTGGTGCTCCGCAGCCATCGAGGATATGGCCGACCAAGTCACCATCCTGTGCATCGGGGACAATTATGACAAGTTCAACGAACTCTTCGAGATCAACAAGCCCTTGATGATCATTGGCGAAGTAAACAACAGCGAAGACATCCCCAAGATTTTTCCATTGGAAATATTCCCACTTGAGGACGCACCGAAAAAATTCACCCAACAAGTCCACTTCCGCCTCAAGGCCGACGCCATTGCGCCTGATGCGATGGACGGCGTCCGCGAACTGGCCGAGGCGCATCCCGGCAAAATCCCCCTGCTCCTTTGCCTCCGCCAACCCGGCGGTGCCGCCGTCTTTGTCGAGGCCGACGAACGCTACAACGTCACCCCCGGTCTCGCCCTAGCCACCGCCGCCAACGAACGCTTTGGTGAAGCCACCTACTACCCCAAGGTGGATCCCACCCTTCCCGAACCCCAACGCCGCCGCTACGCCAAAAAAACCAACGGCAACAACGAATAAAAAAGGCGACCCGAAGGCCGCCTTGGTGATTGGTTTGGCTGCGAGGTCTACTCCTCCTTGCCGTCAATCGACACCGGCTTGTATCCACCGATGGACTTGAAGTAGAGGATCATCAGCAAATAGATCAACGCCATCACTGCCGGGATGAACGAATCCGCCACCAGCGTCTTGCGGTCGCCCGCAATGCTGGCTCGGTAAGCCATCCGTTCGTTGGGCGTCAGGGCAGCCAGAGCGGCTTTCTTGTTGTCGTTGCCCTCGGCCTTGAATACGCCGGCGGTCTCCAGTTCACCCTTGAGTTTTTCCAAGTCAGCCAGCCCCTTGGTCGCAGCATCCGCCGCGTCACTGGCTGCTTTGGTTTCCTCGGCAATCTCCTCCAAGGCCGCTTCATTGGCAGACGCGCTTGTTTGCAACGCGTCATATCCAGAGTCCCACTCATTGGCTTCAGTCATCTTGGCTGTCAAGTCGTCGGCCATCTTCTGCAGATCCGCGCCATTGCTTTCCAGGCTCTTTAGCTTGGCTTCATTGTCCTTCTGTTGTTTCTCGAGCTTGGCTTTCTCCGCGTCGTAACCGCCCTTGGGCAGGATCTTGCGGGCGGAACCGAGCTTGCCTTGGATGTCAGAAAGTTTCTTGGCATCCAAGCCGTGGGACTCGCCGAAGAACAGGAACTTGGAGGCACCTTCGTTCCGGTACTCGGCGTACACCTCTTCACTCTCCGCCTTTAGGGCTTCACCGGCGAAGCGATCTTTCGCGTAGCCCAGTCCCGGCGAACCAATCAGACCAGCTGAAAGCATCCCGATGCCGCCCATAATGCTGATGGCAACGGCACCCGTCCGCGGATAACGATCCGAGGCAACCGCCAGCATCGTGGGCCAGAAGAAGGTTTTGCCGACCGCGTAGATGCCCAGCGCAATGAACGCACCCGTGATTGTCTGGATGCCGCTGGCTAGGTTCAATCCCACGCAGGCCAGAACCGCGCACACGAACAAAATTCCAACCGGCGAAAGGCCCAGTTTATCTTCAATCCAGTCAGCACAGAATCGCAACGCAAACATGATGGCAGATGTGAAGATGAAAAGGTAACGACCCTGTTCCTCGCTGAACATGTTGCCGGTGATGTTTTGGATCCACTGGTCCGTGCCCAGCTCCACCGCGCCCACTAGGGCGTGCGTGATGAAGAGCACAAAAATCAGGAACGCACCCACCGCCCAGCGGAAGGTCGCTCCCAACCCAACGAGCAACGCGCCGGCAATGATCACTGCCGCCAGCGTGGGCAGGTTGAATGCTATCTGCGCGTAAACGCCAATCAATGTGCACACTGCCAGCGCACCGAGGGCCTGTGTGGGCACCTCGGTCTGTTGCCGCGTCAGCATTCCAGCAATCACCAGCAGGATGACGCTCAGTGTCCACGAGCTGGCCATATCCATCGGGTAAATGGCGTTGGTGTTAAAGAACAGCGCCAACAAATAGGCCACTACCAGCCCACCCAAGATGCCGACGTCCTTGAACATTTCACCCAGCCCAAGCCCCTTCTCCGAGGCCTCGGATTTCGGGAATTTTTGGCCCAGGAACATCACACCATAAATAATTGACGGGATGAGGAAGATGGCCAACTGGTATTTCCAGTGCACCTCCATTTTCAGGTCGAGCACCCAGCCACAGGCCGTGCCCAGCACCAAGCCAGCCGGCCAGCTGGCGTGCAGCAGATTGAGATAGTGCGTCCTTTTTTCCGGGAACAACGTGGCCACCAGCGGGTTGGCCACCGCTTCCAGCACGCCGTTGGCGCCGGCGAATATGAACATCCCCCAGAACAAAATCTTAAACACCGTAGCCGCACCCATTTCGGCATTTGGCATAAAGGTCACAAACGCCGAGACCACGTGCAGGATAAACGCCGCGGCCACCAGCTTGCCGTAGCCCATTTTGTCCGTAAGGAAACCGCCAATGATAATGCCGAAGCAGAAACCTGAGAACCCGGCTCCGCCAATGGCGCCGAGTTGGGCTCCGGAAAATCCAAACTCCGTCGCCCAGTTATCAAAAATACCGCCACGAATGGCGAAGCCCACGCCGGCAGCCAAAATAGCCATAAAGCCAGCCCACAATAA
>CAZJRV010000046.1:7727-14990 GCA_964548235.1 uncultured Verrucomicrobiota bacterium | reverse complement strand
CGCGCCATTCAGCTTTCCACGTGTTTTGAAGGAATGGACAAGCGCTCCGTGCTGGGCAAGATCGTGAAAACCCGGCCGGAGATTCAGGAATTTATCACCGGCGGCGAAAAGGAAAAACCGGAGAAGAAGAGCGAAGGCGAAGGCACGCTGATTGTTTCGTGGGCCAGCCTCGAACGGCGCGCGGCGGAGTTGGAGGATCTGAAACAGCGGCGCATCCCGGCAAACTCCAAGGAGATTGAGATTGCCCGCGAGTACGGTGACCTGCGCGAGAACCACGAATTCAAGGCTGCCAAGGAACAACAAAAAGTACTGACCGCGTTGCAGGCAGAATGGGAGCGAGACCTCGATCGCGCGCGCGGGATGAACTACACCGAGGCCGACATTTCCGCCGCCAATGTGGGCACGCGCGTCATGGTCACCAATCTGGAAAGCGGTGTGCGTGAGGAATTTGCGCTGCTCGGCGCATGGGATGGTGATCCGGACAAAAATCTCATCAGCTATCTCACGCCGATGGGTCAGGCCATACTCGGCAGCGTTGCCGGGGAGGAAATTGAATTTAATCTCGGCGGCGAATCCCGGCGCTTGCGCGTGGAGGGCATTGCGCCCTATGCCGCTGAACAGGCGACTGCCTGACCCCGCCGTGCACACGGTCAAGGTACCGCTGGCAGACCGAACTTACCCGATCCACATCGGGACGAGCCTGCTCGCGAACCTCGGCAAACACTGCGCGCGCCAAAAACTCGGCCAACGGTGCGCGGTAATTTCCGACGCCACCGTAGCCCGCCGTTATCGCAAACCCGCCCTCGCCTCGCTCAAGGCAGCCGGCTTCGAGCCTATCTTCATTTCCCAATCCGCCGGCGAACAGGCCAAGACATTGAAAAATGTGCAGGCATGTTACGATCAATTGGCCAAACACAGGATCGAGCGAGGCTCGTTTGTGGTCGCCCTGGGTGGCGGAGTTGTGGGTGATTTGGCCGGGTTCGTGGCTGCCACGTACTTGCGCGGCATCGATTTCGTCCAAGTGCCCACCACGCTCCTCGCGCAGGTGGACAGCTCCATCGGCGGCAAAGTGGGAGTAAACCTTCCTGTGGGCAAAAATCTCGTTGGCGTGTTTCACCAACCCAAACTCGTGCTGTGCGACCTCGGCACATTGCGCACCTTGCCCACACGCGAGTTCCGCGCGGGCCTCGCGGAGGTCATCAAATATAGCATCATTTACGACGCCAAACTCTTCGCCCGTCTCGAGCGCGATTTGCCCAAGCTGCTGGAGCAAAATCCCGCCACCCTTGCGGCCGTCATCGCGCGTTGCTGCCAAATCAAGGCGGACGTCGTCGGCCAAGACGAAAAAGAAACCGGCTTGCGCGCCATTCTCAACTTTGGCCACACCATCGGCCATGGCCTCGAGGCCATTTCCAAATACGGAAAATATCTCCACGGCGAAGCCATCAGCATCGGCCAGGTCGCCGCCGCCAAAATTTCCCAAGCTCAAACCGGCCTTCCTGCAAAAGACACCGCTCGCATCACCGCTCTTTTTGAAAACGGTGGCCTCCCAACAAGCGTGAAACTCAACGCAGTTCAAACCAAACTCCTCTTCACCGCCATCCAGCTCGACAAAAAAGTAACCGCCGGCCAAATCAATTTCGTTCTCGCCAAAAAAATCGGCCAAGTCATCCCCGGCCAAAAAGTTTCCCCCACCACCATTCGCAAATCCCTCAACCCTCAACTCTCAACCCTCAGCCAATCCAGTGGCCGTTAGCGAAACCATCGTCCGCGAGTTCTTCGAGCTGCACGGCTTCTTCGTGCGGCAGCAGCGCAAGCACATCGCGCCCAAGCGCGAGGATGATGAAGTGGATTTTTACGTGCACAACCCCAGCGGCCCCGCTGATCCAACTCAGGAAAGCGATGTTCCTTTTGTGCTCGAATCCGCCGCTGACCTCAAGCACCTCACCCGGGCCGTGGTGGTGGTAAAAGCATGGCACACCGAAGTCTTCACCCAAGCCGTGCTTGCCCACGCGCCGGAGATGTTCCGTTTCGCCGGCCCCGAAACCTTTGCCCGCGCCACCCACGCCTTCGGCGGCCCTGGCCCACTTACAAAAATCCTCGTCGTCCCCGCCCTCCCCACCACCGGCGAGGCCCGGCAGCAAAGCATCGACGTCCTCCGCGCCAAAGGCATCGACGCCGTCATCGCCTTTCGCACCATGCTCTCCGACCTCATTGACCACATCGAGGTGAACCGCAATTATCAAAAAAGCGACCTCCTCCAAATCATCCGCATCCTGAAAAACTACGACCTCTTCGCCGCGCCACAACTGGAGCTTTTCAAAACGACCAAGCCGAAGCGAAAGCCGAAAGCCTGAATATGCTGCTCGTCATTGACAACTACGATTCATTTACGTTCAACCTCGTGCAGTATTTGGGCGAGGAGGATGTGGCGATGGAGGTGCATCGGAATGATGAAATTTCGCTGGAACAAATCGAGGTGCTGAAGCCGGAGCGCATTCTCATTTCGCCTGGGCCGTGTACGCCGCGCGAGGCAGGGTTGTCCAACGATATCATCAAAACCTTCGGCCCGCGCACACCGCTGTTGGGCGTGTGCCTTGGGCACCAGTGTATCGCGCATTCGTTCGGGGCGGAGGTGGTGGTGAACGACCAAATTATGCACGGCAAAACCTCGCCCATTTCGCATGACGGAAAAAACCTGTTCGAGGGCATGCCCAGCCCATTCGTCGCCACGCGCTACCATTCACTCGTCGTCAAGCGCGACACAGTGCCCGACAGTCTCGAGATCACCGCCGAGACCGAGGCCGGCGAAGTGATGGGTTTACGCCACAGGGAGCACCCCATTTGGGGCGTGCAGTTTCATCCCGAAAGCATCCTCACCGAGGACGGCCGGACGCTGCTGCGGAATTTTTTGAAGCGGGGGTAGGGCGCGCTCTCCGAGCGCGCCGTGGCGGTTTCGGAGAAACCGCCCCACCAACATCTGGCTACTGCCTCGCCTGCTCGATCATCTCCTTGATCGTCACCGGCTTGCCGTCGCGGCGTTTGCTTTCGTCAGCAGCGGCCATGAAGGCGAACAGCTCGATGGTTTCCGCCGGATCCACCGGCACTTTGCCGGATTGAAACATCTTTACCGCCTCGACGACCAACGGCGCATAGCCATCATTTTTGCCCGCATCGCCCTCGCCCTTTGTGCCTCTGACTTTGCCGCCGTAGCCTTTGCCTTCACGGAAAATTCCGGTGCGGTCGCCTTGCCATTTGCCGATGACCTCGATTTTGCCATCTGCGGTGGTGCGCCGCTCAACGCTTTGGCAACCGACGCCCATGATGGTGAAAAGTGATTCGCAGCCGTGCACGCCATACCAAAACAAATCAGGATGATGTACTTCCGCCGAGGCGGGGCTGAAGGTTTCCGCATATGAGATTTTGCCGAAAGACCCGTGTCGCGCGGCTTGCGTGGCCTTGCCGTAGCGCAGCGAGGACGAGCTGAAAATCGGCACACCCTTTTTCCTGGCGTAATTAAAAATGAAAATCACATCCGCCAACGAACCGGCCATCGGTTTGTCGATAAAGAGAGGAAGGCCCGCATCGATCACCGGGATGGCCTGGCGCACCTTGGGCCGGCCATCGACGCTTTCGAGCATGATGGCGTCCACATTTTTGCACAATTCGGCAATGGTGGGATAGAGTTTGAGGCGGTATTGCTTGGTGAGTGTTTCGGTGTATTTGTCAATGCGATCCGCGCTGGAAGGAATGTCACGGCTGCCTCCACGAAAAGCCGCGACCACTTTTGCTTTCGCGAGCGGACCGGTGGCTTTGGGGTCGTTGATAATTTTGGTGAAGGCGATGACGTGCGAAGTGTCCAGCCCAATGAGGCCTATGCGGAGGTTTTCTGCCACTGCAACAGAAGCAATGGCAAACGAAAGGAAAAGTGCGGGTGCGCGTTTCATGGAGGCCCCAAGGCTAACGCTCGCCGCGCATTTGTAAATGGGAAAAGGAACTACGCTTCTGTGGTGACTTCCGCGAAGTCGAGTCCGTGGCGTTTGCAGTATTCGCTGAGGGCTTTTTCGTTTTCGATGAGCACGGTGCGCACCACGGACGATTCATCAGCATAACCCACATCTGCCACGTGATCGGGGATGAGATGCGTTTGCTTGTGTGCGTAGGCGAGCGCAAAGCAGGATTCGGCGACCACAAAAAAAGGAATATTATTGTCCGCGCCCTCGGCATAATCCTCGATCACATCCGCCAACAACTCAAGCTGATCGACGAGGTGAGGATATTTTGGCGCATGAATCTCGGCAAACTCCAGTTTCAACTGTGGCAATTTCTGATGAATGCCATGCAAAATCTTGGGCGACACTTTGGCTGCATTGGAATGTACAAATTCTGCAATCTCGGACATGCGCGAAGCTTAAACAAGTTGACGGCAGGAATCAAGCCCTGCGCATTAAACGATTTCCAATTCCATTTGCGGGAGGGATTCGATGAATTTCTGCCCGTACCGCTTGGTGAGCACGCGGTTGTCAAGCACGGCAATGATGCCGGAATCGGACTGCGTGCGGATGAGTCGGCCCACGCCCTGGCGGAATTTCAGGATGGCTTCCGGCAGGTTGAATTCCATAAACGCATTGCCTCCGCGCGCCTCGATGGCTTCCACGCGTGCCTCGATGAGAGGATGATCCGGCACGGCAAAAGGCAGCCGAGTGATAATGACATTGCTCAACGACTCGCCCGGCACATCGACCCCCTGCCAAAAGCTATCCAGCCCAAACAGCACCGAGTCGGTATCGTGCTTGAAATTTTCAAGCATCGTGGCGCGCGGCGTGCCGGTGCCCTGCACCAGCGCGTGGATGCCCAACTCATCAAAAAGCGGTTCCATTTCCTCCGCCACCTCGCGCATCAACTTGCCATTGGTGAACAGCACAAACGCCTTGCCCTGCGTCATTCGAATGAAATGGCCTATCCAATGCACGAGCGCCTCGCCGTATTCGTCCACGCGAGGATCGGGCATTTTGCCAGCCACGTACAGCTTCACGTTTTGTTGGTAATCAAATGGCGAACCCAGTTGCGCGCGCCGTGAGGTTTCCGCGCCGGCTTGTTGGATGAAATAATCCAGCCCCGGACACATCGCCTTTTGCTCGGGCGGCAGTGCGCAGCGTTCGGGATCCTCCACCGCCAGCGTGGCGCTGGTGCATATGACCGGTGACCCGCTGCCGAACACGCGCCGGCGCAGGAACGCGGCGGTGTCGATGGGGGCGGCGATGAGCGTGAGATTTTGGCGTTGCCGACCCGAGCGCTCCACCCAGTACACATGCTGCTCGGCCGATTGCCCGATGAACACGGCCACCGCGTCGCGAATCTCGGCGATGCGGCGGTTGCATTCGATGAGTTCGGCGGTGGTTTCCTCTTCGCCCTCGCTGGCCTCGATAAGGTGGCCGAGGGATTCGCGCAGGTTTTGCAGCGGGCGCGACACGGTGTCCTCCACAAAATCCGCCTCGCGCACGCGCAGTTCGTTCCAGTCACGCTGGCGGCGCCCTGATTTGTCGTGTGAGGCGTTGCATGCGGACTCCACTTCATCAAAAAGTTTGTCCGCCTCATCCAGCGTCTCCGCCACGCCCCGCACCACGTCGCCCTTGCGCAACAGCGACAGGATGCCTTTTTCCGTGCGCGGATTCCACAGGCGCTGGAGGTTGAACCGAATTTGTCCGCTGGAAACGCTCAGCCCAATGTGGCGCGACGCCACGCGCTCGAGATGCTGCGCTTCATCAAAAATCACAAAATCATTTTTGAACAACAACCCGTCGCCCACGCCATCATCGTCTTCCGCATCGCCTCCCGCCGCTTCGCTTGCAGCTTCGTTGTCGAGCGTCATCGCGAGGTTCGCAAAAAAGAGCGAGTGGTTCAGCACCAACACATCGGCGCTGAGAAAACGTCGGCGGGCTTTTTGGAAAAAACATTCGCCGTGCAGCGATGCCGTGTCACTTCCGCGCCCGCAAAACTTGGGCGAGCAAAGGCCGCGTTCGGAGCAGACCGCCTCCCACACTTTGGGATCCGGCTCCACCTCGAGGCCGGACAAGCTGCCGTCCTCCGTTTCCGCCGCCCATTCCGCAATGCGCTTGAGTTCCGCTTGTTCCGGCGTGGTGAATAGTCCGTCCGCCCGTTGCAGCGCGCGATGCAGTCGCCGCGTGCAAAGATAATTGCCGCGCCCTTTCAACATCGTGTAGCTGAATTCCACCGGCAAAATCCGCTGCAACATCGGCAGGTCTTTTTCCGCCAACTGCTCCTGCAAATTGATCGTGTGCGTGGAAATAATCGCCTTCTTCACACTCGCTTGCCCGTGCAAAATAGCTGGAATCAAATAGGCCAGACTCTTCCCCACTCCCGTGCCGGCCTCGACGATGCAATTTTTATCCGCCTCCAACGCCCGCGCCACGCCTGTGGCCATCGCCTGTTGCTGGGGGCGGTACTCAAAATTTTTGGAGTTCGACAACAGCCCACCCGGGCCAAAGATTTCCTCCACCTGCGTTTCAAGGCCGGAGGATTCAGCGGGCAGTTGGTCGGAAGATAGAATCATCGGGAAGCATCTCGCTCCACAATTTCCATCTCCCCGCGATGCTTCGCGATCCGATTTGCTGCCAGCACGCCGCGCCAGTTGGCATTGGGATAAATTACGCTGCGGCGGCCGATGATGCTGCCGGGGTTGAGCACGCTGTTGCAGCCCAGCTCCGCGTGGTCGCCAATGAGCGCGCCGAACTTGCGCAGGCCCGTGTCGATTTTTTCTTCCCCGTGTTGCACGGTCACATTGCCGGGGAGAGATTTGAAGTTGGACAAAACCACCCCCGCGCCCAAATGCGCGTGATGGCCCAGAATGGAATCTCCCACATAATTAAAATGTGGCACTTGGCAATCGTTGAACAGCAGCGCGTTTTTCAACTCGCACGAATTACCAATCACACAGTTGTCACCGATAATGACATTTTCGCGGATGTACGCGTTGTGCCTGATTTGACAATTCGTGCCGATGATGGCTGGGCCGATGATCGTTGCGCCCGGTTCGACCACCGTGCCTTCGCCGAGAAATACATTTTGGCCAATCACCGCGCTTAACGAAACGCTGGCGTGATTGGCCGGCTGCAAGTTGGCCGCGAGGTATTTACTAATGCGCGGCAACGCCTCCCACGCCGGGCCGTCGCCTTCAAAGAGGGCGGCGTGCTCGGTTTGGTTGAGGTCGAACAGGTCTGCCGCCGAGAACATATGGGCACC
>CAZJRV010000046.1:0-7717 GCA_964548235.1 uncultured Verrucomicrobiota bacterium | reverse complement strand
TGGCGGAATTCGATCATGCCGCCGCAAATGACCGCCTTCAAACATGGCGGCGAGCACGGTTTCGATGAGTACGAACAGTTCTGCCGCCGAGAACATTTGGGCACCTTAAAAGAAGAGCGCCACGGCGGAAATGTTTTTTCATTCACAGTCAATTGAACTGCAGCATTGAAAAATGACTGTTTTTTGGTATGCTCCCGCGCGGTGGATTTGACACGGACAGCGTTTGGCACTTGGAGCGGGGGCAGATATATGCATTTTGGCGAGAAGCTCGAGGAGGATCGCTTTCTCGCGCTCATTGATCGCGCCTACGAGAAGGGCGCACCCACGTTTATGACGGCCGACGTGTATGGCCAGGGCGCGGCGGATGAAATGCTCGCGCGTGGCTTGGCCGGCAAACCGCGCGACAGTTATTGCCTCGTGGGCGCGGTGGGACACGATTTTTATGAAGGCCAACGCGCCGGCTCGCGTGGGTTTCCGCGCTTTACTGACCCTCAATTACGCGACGCAAGCGGCTACGCCGATTATCTGAGAACGGCCACCGAAAAGGAACTCAAACGCTGCGGCGTGGAGCATTTTGACTTGCTGCTGCTGCACAATCCCGATGTGACCGGCTACACCAGCGAAGCGGTTTGGGAAGGGATGGCGGCGCTGAAGGAGGCGGGGCTGGCCACACAGCTCGGCGTCGCGCCCGGGCCGGCTAATGGGTTCACGTTGGACATGCTTTTGTGCATGGAAAAATTTGCGGATACGATTGATTGGGCGATGGTGATTCTCAATCCGCTGGAACCGTGGCCGGGCGGCTTGGTGTTGCCCGCGGCGGAGGAGTTTGGCGTGAAGGTCATCACGCGCGTGGTGGATCACGGCGGACTCTTCCACGGAGACGTGCGGCCGGGGCACGCCTTTGCCGAGGGCGACCACCGCGTTTATCGGCCAAGCGGCTGGGTGGAAAGCGGCAGCGAAAAAATTGATCGCATGCGCGAAGTGGCCGAGACGCACGGCGTGTCGCTGTTGCAACTCGCGTGCCTTTGGAATCTCGCGCATCCGGCGGTGGAAAGCGTCATCCCCACGCTCATCCAGGAAGCGGGCGACGACGCCAAGACCATCGAGGCCAAGCTCGATGACCTCGCGGCGTTGCCGGAGATTTCCCTTACGGATGACGAGCGCAACTTCATAACCGACATTGGCAACAACTCCGGCTGCATGGATTTGAAGGGTGCCAATCCGAATTTCGACGGCCCGGAGCCGTTGCCCGATCGTTGGGGTTTGCAGCCGGGCCACAAGGAGGTTAGCGAACGTTGGGGCATCGTGCCCGAGCGCGACTTGGTTTGCACTATGTAACACGCATCGTTTGCCACGGTGCACTCGGCCTGTTGCTCTTAGCGATGGGCTGCAAAACCGTGGTGAGATTTGCCACCGGCACAATTACGTCCGGAGGCAATCCCGTGGCCGGCGCGCAAAACGCCGCCGTCGGTTTGGCGGTGGATGTGGTGACCGATCCCGGCGGCGAGGCAACCAAAGAGCCGCAAATCATCACCGTCCTCGTCCCCGAAACCGGCCTGCAAAAAGTGCTGCCGTGGCGCGAGGGCATGACCGTGTACACCGCCCGCCGTACCGCCGGCCTCAATCGCCCGCCCGGTCCGTGCAAAATCGAACGCGGCGATGAACAAATCGAAGGTACGCCCAAAGCCCTCCTCGAGCCAGGCGACGTGCTTCGCTTTATTTCCCTCGCCACTCCGTGACCGTCCGCATTTATATCCTTTGCACGATAGCCGCCGCAACCGGTTGCAAAACCGTCGTCACTTACACTTTGAAAACCACCGGTGCCATCGCCGAAACCACCCTCAAAGTCGGCGGCGCAGTCACCAAAACCGCCATCAACACCACCTTCGACATTGCCGGCGCAGCCTTCAAAAAAGGCGCAGTCACCGTCATCGACACCACCACCGGCGTCAGCAATAAAGTGCCGTGGGAAAAGGGTCTTAGCGTTGCCCAAATCCAATCTGCCAACCGCGCGGTGGAAGTGATCCGCGGTGCCCAGAAAATTAGCGCCACCACAAAAACGCTTTTGAAGCCTGGCGATGTCGTTAAAATCCAGTGAGGCATGAAGGATAAGTACATTGCAGCCAAGGAACGCTGGGCCGCCAAACGTGCGGGGCAGGCCTTGCCGGTTGCGCGCTCCACGGATCGACTGCCGCCGGGGCAGCGGGAGGTGACGAATTTTCCGGTGCTCGATATGGGCATTCAGCCGGAAGTGGCGCGGACGGATTGGAAGTTGAAAATTCACGGGCTCGTGGAAAATCCGGTGACGCTCGATTGGGAACAGTTCACAGCGCTGGAACAATTCGCCGACACCAGCGATTTCCACTGCGTCACAACCTGGAGCCAGTACGATATGGAATGGCGCGGTGTTTCATTTTTTACTCTCACCGAATTGGTAAAACCCAATGACGAAGTCACCCACGTGTTTTACAAGGGGTACGATGGCTACTCCACCAACACCACGCTCGATGCGGTGATGGACGATGACACGCTCATCGCCCATACGTGGGATGGCGCGCCCATCTCCATCGAGCACGGCGGTCCGGCGCGGGTGATCATCCCGAAGCTCTACGCATGGAAAGGTGCCAAGTGGGTCAGAGAAATCATTTTCCTCGATCGCGACATCCTCGGCTTTTGGGAAGTGCGCGGCTATTCCAACACCGCCGACCCCTGGACTGACGACCGGTTTGCATGAGCCGTCGGCTCAGGCGTGCATCAGCAATACGCACACCGCAGCAAAGATGGTTGTGCCAGCAGTGAGGCACAGGAAAAATATGTCAACGGGAGCCAAGTTTTTCATCACGCCTGCCACATAGCAAATGAAGTGCCAACCAAGGTGAATCGGCGATGTTGACAACCTCAAGGGTTATCCACTTCGCGCCTTAAAACCCCAAAAAAACAGGGATATATGGCAGAATTGGCGTGTGGATAATGTGGGGACAACCCGATAAGGCGATTGCTTTTCCAGCCCAACGAGGCAGGATTTGGCCATGAACGCCATGCAACGCAGGGAATTTCTGGCCATGGGGTTGGTGACACTTTTTCCGGCGGCCTTAAGGGCGGCGGAGCCATTGCGACTTTGCCGGTTCATTGTAGTCAGTGATACGCATTTGGGGCGGAAGGATAATGATCAGGCAGAACATCAATGGACGAAGGCGGCGGCGGAATTGAAGGCTGCGCCTGGCGATTTCATTTTGCACTTGGGCGATGTGGTGGATGGTGGGCGGGCGGCGCAGTATCCAATCTACCGGCGCATCCGCGATGGCATTGGCAGGCCGGTGCACGAGATTCCGGGCAACCACGATCCGGTGGAGGTCTTTGAAAAGGCGCTGGAGAAAAAAGCCGATCGCGCGTTTGACTATCGCGGGATTCGCTTTGTGCTGTTGAACAATTCGCGGCGGGATTCGCACGGTGGGTTTCTCACGGAACAACAAACCGGTTGGCTTGCCGCCCAATGCCGCGAGGCTGCGAAGAAAAATTTGTTTGTCATCCTGTGCCTGCACGTGCCGGTACACGCGAACAAACATCCGGATCGCGGCTGGTACGTGAAACCGAGGGATGGCCAAACAGCATTTTATGAAATTTGCGCGCGGCATCGGAAACATATTTTGGCGACCTTCCATGGGCATTTTCACAACGGCATTCGCGGCTGGGATGACCACGACGGGCTGCACGAAATTTTGTTTCCGTCCGTTCTATACAACCTCAATCGCGGCCTCGAGGCCAAGGGCGCGCCGGGTTACAACCTGCCAGAGTTCCGGCCGGGCTACACGTTGGTGACGGTGGAAGGGCGGAAGATGACGCTGCGGTACAAGCCGTTGGGGGCGGAGGTGAAAGTATTGAAGCGGTTGGCGTAAGGCTCGGCCGCTTTACTCGTAGCGCCACTTGAGCACCCACGGGTCTTGCGTGGAATTCTGGAAGGCCTTGAGCTTGGCTTTGTATTCCTCCAACACCTTGGCGTACTTGGCGTCTGCCGCGAGGTTGACCGCTTCATTGGGGTCGGCGCTGATGTCGAATAGCTCAAATTGCGGACGGTTGATATATTCGCGCACGGTCTTTTTGCCGTAGTTCGCGCTTTGGCCTTTTTTCCATTGCGCCTGCCAACTGGGCGCGGCCCAGAGATCGCTGGCGAAGGGGTAGGGCAACGGGTGGGCAATGTTCCAGATGAGCTTGTACTTGCGGTCGCGCACCACACGCATGGGGTAATACATTTGGATTTCGTGAAAAGTGTGGCTGGCGTTAATGCGATCCCAGCCATTGGGATTTTTTTCGGCGAGGATGGGAAGGAAGGATCGGCCGTGAAATTTATACGGGCCTTTTTTGGTGCCGCGTCCGGCGGGCATCATCGCAAGCTCAGGTTTGGCTGCACCGTTCTTGGCATCGTAACCGCCGGCGAAGTCGAGCAGCGTGGGTACGATGTCCACGAATGAGAGCATCGCGTTGTTGGTATTGCCGCGTTCTTTTTGGTACGGGTTGCGCACGATGAATGGCACGCGCAGGCCGCCTTCGTACACGGTGGTTTTGCCGCCGGCAAAGGCCATGCCGTGGTCGCTGGTGAAAATAATAATCGTGTTTTCCCACTTGCCGTTTTTCTTGAGAATCTCCATCAACCGGCCGTGGCCTTGATCCACGCGGGAGGTGCTTTGGTAATACTGCGCCAGCTCGGCGCGGGTCTCGGGGGTGTCCGGCAGGAACGGCGGCACGGTGACTTTGGCCGGATCATAAAACACCTCCTTCACGCCGGGGTACGCGCCCTTGTTGGGTTTGTTGCCGAAACGATTGGGTTTGTGCGGCAGCTCGTTGGCTTCGCCGCCGCCCCGATGGGGGTCGCTGGTGGCGTAGTACAAAAAGAATGGTTTCTTGTCGTCGGCCTTGATGAACTCCTCACAATTATTGGCCATCTCGACGGTGCTGCGGGCGTTGCCCTTGATTTTTGTTTCAAAGAAATAAATGTCCTCCGGCCCGTTGTGATGTTTGCCGGCGCGCGCGGTGCGGTAGCCAGCCTTTGCGAGCAGCACGGGAAGGGTCTTGACCCACGGGAAACTGCTGAATTTGTGATAGCTGTGGAGGTGGCCGTAATGACCGTTGCGATGATTGTGCAAACCACTGAGGATGACCGAGCGGCTGGCACTGCAACTGGCGGTGGTGGCGAAGGCGTAGCGAAAGAGAGTGCCGTCTGCGGCGAGGCGGTCGATGCTGGGCGTCACCGCGGCCATATCGCCGTAGCAACCGAGCGTGGGGCTGAGGTCATCGGCAATGACGAAGACGATGTTTTTCTCCGCCGCCAATAAAATTGAATGCATCCCCGCTACGAGAGTCACGAGTGTCAGCAAAATCCGTTTTCGAAGTTTCATATTTTAAACAATGCTCCCGCAACGAATGGGAAAAGTGTGGTGACATCCTGCACTGATTCTTCGGTGGGCGCAATGAAATCCAGCGTCATGGGATCCATAAAGGCTGGCCTCAGTCGCAGGGGTGGCGTAAGCTGCCGGTGCGTGATTGGCCGACTATGAAACACGAAAATCCAAGCTTCGCCAACGGCATGTTCAAATTCAACTGCCCCCACTGCAAGGGGGAGATTGAAATTGACGCCGAACAGCTTTCGCAGGTGAACACAATTTACGCTGGCAAATACCCCTGCCCGCTCGACGGCTGCGCAAAGGAGATTGAGTTTCCCACTGCTGAAGAAGCCGGGGCGTTGCAGGCCACTGCAAGCGCGCTCGCCGCACCACCCGTGGGAGGGCCCGCGCCACCGCCCCAGGGCAACCCTGCCGCAATGCCCTCCGCCACACCGCCAGCCAGCTCGCCCCCTCCAACGCCCACCGTTGCGCCGCAGGAAATTGTCATGGGATTTCATGGCAGTAAAATGGCCTCACTTGAGCGCGAGGCAATGACCGGCCACCGGTTGTGCGTGAAAACGATTCTGCACGGAGATTGCGTCAAAGACAAAAAGGATGCCTTCGACGACACGGTTTCAAAATTTCTTAGCGAGCTTGAAGAGGAAAACCTCATCGGCGTGCATCCGATCCAATACGTGGCGGATGAAAAGAAGGGCACAGACTTTGGCGTGCTGGTGGTGTACCGAACCACGCCGGAGGAGGATGAGTAAAAAGCAAGGTTTCGCCCTCCCATTATGCTAGTTAAACAAATCCAGCTGCGGTGACGGGGTGAGGTTGCGCAGTTTTTTTCGTTCGGCCTTGGGGTTGGTGGTTCCCTTGGTGCCGCCGGCCGCGGTGAGATCGGTTTCCTCGAGGTTGGCGAGAATTTCCTTGGCGCGCGCGAGCACCGGTTGCGGCACGCCGGCGAGGCGCGCGACTTGGATGCCGTAGCTTTGGTCCGCCGCGCCATCGACAATTTGCCGGAGGAAGACCACTTGCTCGTTGTACTCTTTCACCGCCACGTTGAGATTAAACACGCGTGGGAGTCGCTGGGACAGCTCGGTCAATTCGTGGTAGTGCGTGGCGAAAAGCGTCTTCGCGCCAAGCTGTTGATGGAGATGCTCCACGATGGACCACGCGAGGCTGAGCCCATCGAAGGTGCTGGTGCCACGGCCAATCTCGTCGAGGATGACGAGGCTGCGATCGGTTGCGTGATGCAAAATGTTGGCGGTCTCGCTCATCTCCACCATGAAGGTGGATTGGCCGCGCGCGAGATTGTCGCTGGCGCCGATGCGCGTGAAGATGCGGTCCAGCAAATCCACCCGCGCCGCCGCCGCCGGCACAAAGCTGCCCGTGTGTGCCAAAAGCGCGATCAGTGCCACTTGCCTTATATAAGTGCTCTTGCCCGCCATGTTGGGGCCGGTTATCAGCGCGACCTGTTTTACGCTATTTTCCCCGCCAAGCCCGGTGTGATTGGGCACAAACCGCTCGTCCAGCAGCGTTTGCTCAAGCACTGGATGGCGTCCCTCGCGGATTTCCAGCGTGCCCTCGCTGCCCACGTGCGGGCGGCAATAGCCGTGTAAACGGACGGTTTCCGCAAATCCGGCAAACACATCGAGCTGCGCCAGCGCGGCGGCGGCGGTTTGGATGGCGCGCAAATGCTCGAGCACCGCCTCGCGCACTTGGAGGTATAATTCGTACTCGAGCTTTTCGCTGCGCTCCTGCGCGCCGAGCACTTTATCCTCCATCTGCTTGAGCTCGTCGGTGATGTAGCGCTCGGCGTTGGCGACGGTTTGTTTGCGGACGTAATGCGCGGGCACTTTGTCGAGATGCGTTTTGGTAACCTCGATGAAGTAGCCAAACACATTATTGAAACGCACCTTGAGAGACGGAATTCCAGTGTTTTCAATTTCGCGCTTTTGCAATTGCGCGATCCATTCCTTGCCTTCGCTTGTGCCGCCGCGCAGTTCGTCCAACTCCGCGCTAAATTTTTCGCGAATGATGCCGCCCTCGCGCAAAGCCAGCGGTGGTTCATCGACAATTGCGCGTGCGATCAGAGACACCACTTTCGGAAGCTCCGTCAACTGCGCGGCTAGTTGCGCAAGCAATGGCACGTCCTCCGCGTCCTGCAATTCCAATTCGCCCGCTTCGTGGTGTGCATCGTCAATGAGCGAACGTAAGCCCGGAAACTGTTCAATCGCAAAACGCAGGTTCAACAAATCACGTCCATTGCCGGTCCCGACGGAAAGGCGCGTGAGTGTTCGTTCCAAGTCGCGTACCTCGCGCAATTGATTGCGGAG
>CAZJRV010000045.1:0-15046 GCA_964548235.1 uncultured Verrucomicrobiota bacterium | reverse complement strand
TGCCAGCATCAAGAAAACCTATCCCATGCAGGCTTATAAAATTATGCACGGCCTTTGGGGCGCGGGCCAAATGATGTTTGCCAAATACATCATCGTGGTCGATGACGATGTGGATGTCCACAACACCAGCGAAGTCCTCTTCCGCCTCGGTGCCTGCACCGATCCCCAACGCGACGCCCTTTTCAGCAAGGGTCCTGCCGACGTACTCGACCACGCCACCACCGACATCGCCATCGGAACCAAGCTTGGCCTCGACGCCACCCACAAACTCCCCGGCGAATCCGGCTTCCACCGCGAGTGGCCACCCATCATCGAGATGGACGAGGCGGTGAAGAAAAAGGTGGATTCAATTTTGGGTGGTCAACAAGGCGGCTAAACCATTTTTCACAGATCCACAGAGAAAAAACTCTGTGCCCTCTGTTCCTCTGTGGTAAAAAAACCCATGCGAAAATTTTTACTTGCCACCCTCCTGTGCTTCGCCACGTCGATCGCCCACGCCAAGCCAAATATCATCATCATCCTCGTCGATGACCTTGGCTATGGCGACCTCTCCAGCTACGGCGCGCCGGACCTCAAGTCGCCGGCCATCGATTCCCTCATGGCAGCGGGGATGCGATTCGATTCATTTTACGCCAACTGCCCCGTGTGCAGCCCCACGCGCGCGGCCTTGCTCAGCGGCACGTATCCCGATCTCGTCGGCGTGCCGGGCGTCATCCGGACTTTTCCGCACAATAACTGGGGCTGGCTTTCCCCAAACGCCGTGCTGCTGCCCAAGCCGCTCAAGGGCGTCGGCTATCACACCGCCATTGTCGGCAAATGGCACCTCGGCTTGGAATCGCCTAACCTCCCCAACGAACGCGGCTTCGATCATTTTAAGGGATTCCTCTGCGACATGATTGATGACTATTACAAACACCGCCGCCACGGCATCAATTACTTTCGCGAGAACGAAAAGGAAATCGACCCATCTGGACACGCCACCGATCTTTTCACCGAGTGGACCATCGACTATCTCAACACCCGCAAAAGCAAAACGGAACCATTCTTTCTGTACCTCAGCTACAACGCCCCGCACACACCCATCCAGCCGCCGGCCGATTGGCTGGCCAAAGTAAAGGCACGCGAAAAAGGAATCACTGACCAGCGCGCGAAGCTCGTCGCGCTCATCGAGCACATGGATGACGGCATCGGCAAAGTGCTCAGCGCACTGAAAAAGAACGGCCAAGCCAAAAACACGCTCATCATTTTCAGCAGCGACAATGGCGGCCAACTCAGTGTCGGCGCGCGCTGCGGCAACCATCGCGGCGGCAAACAGGACATGTACGAAGGCGGCCTGAAAGTGCCGACTTGCGCCGTGTGGCCCGGTCGTATCCAGCCTAGCGTGCGCAGCAATCTCCGCGGCATTACGATGGATATTTACCCCACGGTCTGCCAAGCCGCCGGGGCGAAGGTTCCCGAATATGTCGAGGGCGTCAGCCTGTTGCCCACGCTGCTTGGCAAGCAGCAAAAAATTGAACGCAACATGATATTCGTCCGTCGCGAAGGCGGGCGCCGATACAACGGTCAGGATTATCACGCCATTCGGCGCGGCGATTGGAAACTAGTCCACAATCAATTCGACGAGCCGCTGCAACTATACAACCTCAAGAACGACCCTCTCGAAACCACCGACCTCGCGAAGACAAACGCCAAAGTGTACAACCAGCTCAAGGCCGCGCTTCGGCTTCATTTCCAGCGCGCCGGGCGCGTGCCTTGGCAAAAACCCCTCAAGTAGCTACTCTCCCAACGGCTGTAGCGGCACACCAGCCAAACCAAAACCGCATGAACGACAAATTCAAAAAAATTACCGAGCGAGTCCGCGCCTTCATCAGCGGCGTGGACTGCGATTTCGATGAACTGGCTCGCGACCTGTTCGCCCTGCAATACGAGCATGTCGAGCCCTACCGTCACCTGTGCGATTCTCGCGGCGTGACGCCCGGGAACGCCGACGCCATCCCGGCTATTCCCACCACCGCGTTCAAGGAATTTGAAATCACCAGCCTGCCTCCGCATCAACGAACCACCGTTTTTCATTCCAGCGGCACCACCGGCCAAACCCCCAGCCGCCATTTCCACAACGCCGAATCGCTTCACCTTTACGAATCCGCCGCGCGCGCGTGGTTCAATCCGCACTTGAAAACCGATGAGGTGGAACACGTCATCACGCTCACGCCGCCACCAGAGGACGTTCCGCATTCGTCATTGGTGCACATGCTCAAAATGGTTTACCACGAAACCACTCCGCTTGGACGTCTGGGGAAAGGGAACGCATGGGAATTGGATTTTGAGAAACTTGATTTCGCATTTCAACATTTCGTTGGTCCAATCTTGTTGATGGGCACGGCGCTTTCATTCCTGCAATTGGCCGACCGGATGCCACGGCATCGAAACCCCATCCTGCCTCATGGCTCGCGCATTCTTGAAACGGGCGGCTACAAGGGGCAAAAAATCGAATGGGGCAAGGCCGAATTGCATGAATTCATCGGCCACGAATTCGGACTGGAGCCCGAGCAAATCGTCAGCGAATACGGCATGTGCGAGTTAAGCTCGCAGGCGTATGACACGGAGACCGGCCAGCACGGCCCTCGGCGGTTCCGCTTTCCGCCCTGGGCGCGCGCGCGAATTGTTTCGCCGGAGCATGGCTGCGAAGTAGCTCTTGAGGAAACGGGCATTATGGAAATCATCGACCTCGCAAACGTGCATTCCGTACTCGCTATACGCACAGCCGACTTGGCTGTGCGTCACGCGGATGGCTTTGAATTGCTCGGCCGATCTGAACAAGCGGAGCCACGCGGCTGCTCTATCAACGCCGGCGAACTGGACAACCACCGCGCCATTGAGGCACGGTCTCGACCGCATGCTTGACCTCGGCCTGCCAAATTATTTTCTAGTCGACACACAGCCGAAGGCGCGGCTGTCGCCGGAGATGGTCACCGAGGCCTGCCGGCAGCTCAAGCGCAACCGCGTACAGTATCTGCGCGACACCCCCACCGAACAAGCCGTGAAAATGCTCGCGCGTCTGGCCGACAACTGGCGCGATGACCTTTTTCCAATGCGGAAACTCGCGCTCGCGCATGGTTCCGCGCAGACTGGTTTTTCTAAACCCAGCCTCGTGCGCGGACTCGACCAGTTTTTCGGCCGCATCACCGAGGAGAGCCTACACAATCTCATCGCCCAGGACCTCGGCGACTCGCGCCGACTCGATGGCCCCATGGGTACGCCCGAGGAACGCGCCGACAACCGCACCGCCATGGCGCGCGGCCCAGAGCTCATTGGCCACATCACCGCCGGCAACCTCCCTTGCCCAACGCTGATGAGCATGATTCACGGCGTGCTCGTTGGCTCGGCGCAATTTGTGAAATGCGCCAAGGGCGCAGGATTTATCCCGCGTCTGTTCGCTCATTCGCTCTACGATGCGCATGCGAAACTGGGTGCGTGCTTGGAACTGGCCATTTGGCCAGGCGGCGACCATCCGTTCGAAACCGCACTCTTTGATGAAGCGGATTGTGTCGTGGCCACCGGGCGCGATGAGACGCTGGCTGAAATCAAATCGCGACTGCCGCAGGGAAAACGATTCCTGGGCCACGGTCATCGTGTGAGTTTCGGATACCTTCATCGTGATGTGCTGTCGCGCGCGATGGCCACCGAACTCGCGAAAAACGCCGCGCGCGATGTGGTGGCGTGGAACCAACTCGGCTGCCTTTCGCCGCATTTGTTTTACGTGGAAAAGAACGGCGCGGTGCGGCCGGAAAATTTTGCCGAAATGCTAGCCGGCGAAATTGAAGCCTTAGAACAGGAGGAACCGCGTGGTGAAATTTCCACAGAAGAATCAACGGACATTTCTGGTCGGCGGGATTTTTTTGAAATGCGCGCGGCCAACACCGGCGATGTTAAACAATGGAAAAGCGAAGGCGACACCGCATGGACCGTGGTGTTCGAGGAGGACCCCGTGTTTGTGAATTCCTGTTTGAACCGATTCATCCATGTGAAAGCAGTGGAAAATTTGGACGAAATGTTGCGGGTCGCTGAGATGACTCGCGGCCAAGTCTCCACCGTCGCCTTGGCCGCGCCGAAAAACGATGCTGAGGAAATGGTGAAAACACTCGCGCATTGGGGCGTGACGCGCGTGTGTCCGGTCGGCCAAATGCAAAACCCACCGATGGGTTGGCGCCATGACGGCCGGCCCACACTAGGGGATTTGGTGACATGGACAGACTGGGAATCCTGATGACCAAAACGGAGACGAATTTATGAAAATGGAATTGCGAAAAGAATATCAGTTTGAGGCGGCCCACTCGCTGCCGAATTTGCCGGCGGACCACAAGTGCGTGCGGCTGCACGGGCACAGTTTCAAAGTAGAGGTGGTGGTCACCGGTGAGTGCGACCCGCAATTGGGATGGGTGATGGATTACGCCGACATTAGCGAAGCCTTCAAGCCAATCTGGAAACAGCTCGATCACTTCCATTTAAATGAAATCGGCGGACTTGAGAATCCCACCAGCGAAAACATCGCCGTTTGGATTTGGAATCAACTTCAGCCGCGCTTGCCTCTGCTCTCGGCCATTGAAGTGGCCGAAACGTGCAATGCGCGTTGCGTTTATCGCGGCGAATAATTATCCTGCTTTATGGCCACGCGTTATGCCCATGTGAACATCATCGCCGAGGATTGGCGGCGGCTGTGTGATTTTTATGAGACGGTGTTCGATTGCGAACCGTGGAGCAGCGAGCGAGATCATCGCGGTCCGCACATTGACGCGCTCACGGGCATTCCCGGTGCACGCGTGCAAGGACGGCATTTGCGCGTTCCCGGCCACGGCGAGAATGGACCGACGATTGAGATTTTCACGTTCGCCGAAAACAGCAAATGTTATCCAAAACCCCTCAACCGGCCCGGCTTGGCCCATCTCGCCTTTGAAGTGGATGATGTCGACGCCAAGCGAAAGCAAATCAAGGAATTGGGCGGGGAAGATTATGGTGGGTTGGTGACAATCGATATTCCCAAAGCAGGCCGCCTCACGCTGCTTTACATGACCGATCCCGAGGGCAATATCGTGGAATTGCAATACTGGCATTCAGGTGACGCCAATTCCTGATACGCATTGCCCTGAATTTGGTTTTCGGGTAAAACGTCCCGACCGAATGAAAACGTTTTTTCACCTGCTTGCCCTTGTGGTGGCAATGCCATCTCTGGCCCAATTGCCTCCACCCAATCCAAAGCCCATTTCCGGCGCGCGCCAGCCGGCATTGAGCCCGAGTGGAAAACAACTGGTCTTTGTGTATCGGGGCGATCTCTGGAAAACCAAATCGACTGGCGGCCCCTCGGTTCCGCTTACCTCCCATTTGGCTTTGGATGCATACCCTTTGTTTTCGCCGGATGGGAACTGGGTTGCGTTCAGCAGCCGCCGCCACGGTCAATGGGATATCTTTGTGGTTCCGTCCATGGGAGGAATCCCGCGCCAACTCACCTGGCACAATGGTCATGAAATCCCCTTCGGCTGGAGCCCGGATAGCAGCCGCATTTGCTTTACGGCACGCAGAGATGGCCGGCGTTATGGAATTTACACAGTAGATATTTCCACATTTCGCACTGAACTGCTTTGTGAAGATTATGCCACGATGCGTTACCCCCGATGGTCGCCCGACGGAAAACACATGGTTTATGGAAGATATGGCATGCCATGGTACCGCGCGCGCTACAGTGGTTCGGCGGCGGCTGATGTTTGGTCGCTCGATCTAAAAACCAACAAACGCAGGAAGATCCGCGGCACCGGCCGGCAACATCTCTTTACCCAATATCTCCCGGATGGACGTTTATTGACCGTCACAACCGGCGAGCCGACACCTTCCTCGCGAAGCCTCAATGAAAAGAAAAGCAAGTTCACCGATAATGATCAGCGCACCCCAAACCTTTGGATCCTAAATTCGGAAGGGAAAGCAAGCCAGTTGACCCGTTTTGTTGGTGACGGTGTTCGATATCCATCCGTTGCCGCACGGTCCGGAGATATTGCATTCGGATATGAGGACCAAATCTGGGTTCTCAAAAAAGGAAACGAAAAGCCACGATCCGTTTCATTGCTGGCATTGAGCGACCACAAGCAAAGCCCGCGCCGGCACGAAACATTGGAGGAAGGCGTGACCGAAGCGGAACCTTCCCCCGATGGCAAGAGCATGATCTTCGGGCTCAAGGGCGATATCTGGCAAATCCCAATCCTCAAGCCCGATGGTGTGGCGCGCGCAGCTGCCGAACAAGCCCGCCGACTCACTCGTTGGGCTGGTGATGACTCTGATTTTTCCTGGTCCAATGACAGCAAAAAAATTTACTTCACTTCAGATCGCGAAAACAACACGCGCATTTACGAGTTAACCCTTGAAACGCAAACGCTTAAACCACTTTGGAATCGCAACGAAGATGTGGTACGCCTCCGACTCTCGCCTGATGGCAAGCACTTGTTTTTTTGGATGGCCGGGCCAAAAGGCGGTTTGCAACGCCTCACCCTGGCAGATGGTTCACTGAAGGCAATCGTCGACCTCCCGGGCACTCACGTTCGTGGGCGCGGCGGCATCGAATACGAGTGGTCGCCCGACGGAAACTGGATCGCATACACTACTCGCACCGGATACAGCTCCTACAATATTTGGATTGTAAAATCGGATGGCGGCGAACCGGTGAATGTCACCCATCTCAACGCCATTCACAGTGATCCCGCGTGGTCAGCAGACGGCAAGTACCTTTATTTTCAAAGTGACCGGGATGGCAAAGGGCTATATCGCCTGGCGCTTCAGCCCGAAACATTCCGCGATGATGATGTGGACATGAAATTCACCAAGCCAGACGGCCCATTGAAAATAGACATCGATTTTGATGGGATTCATAGGCGGATCAAAAAAATGTCATCCCAAAATCCATCGTCCGACCTGACGCCCGCCAAGGATGGCCGGATTTATTTTTTAAGCGGTGGAGATGTCTACCGGGTAAACTACGATGGATCGGAAACGAAGAAATTGACCTCCGGCGGCCGACGCGTTGCATTCCGGATCATGAAAAACGGACGATCCATCACTTTCATGAAAAGCGGCGAAATGTACATTGGCAAAACCGACGGGGGCCCCGACAATAAAATCAGCTTCAAGGCCGACTGGGTTCATGACGTCCAAGCCGAACGCCTTGCAGCATTCAATGAATTTTGGAAAACATTTCACCACCGATTTTACGATGCTAATTTTCATGGCCGGAACTGGGACGACCTCCGCAATAAATACCTGAAACGCATCGACAGCATTGATACGCCGGCGGGTTTCTCCGTTCTTTTACAAATGATGGTTGGCGAATTAGACGCCTCGCATACGGAAGTCACCGCACCTTCCAAAACTGAATCGCCGGATACCCCGCACCTCGGATTCACGATTGACCACTCTCACGAAGGAGTAGGATTAAAAATTAAAACCGTCCCCAAGGGCACGCCGGGGTCATTTGCCAAAACAAAAATGGAACCCGGCGAGTTTGTGATCGCGATCAACGACAAAATGGTGGATGCCAACGAACGCCTTTACCAGATGCTCAACACCCACAACGGACAAATCGCGGAGTTCATGGTAAACGACAAACCCCAAAGAAAAGGCGCACGCAAAGTCCGTTACAAGCTTTTGACGCAAACTGAATGGAGCGACTTAATTTATCAAAACGAAGTTGCCAATGCGCAGAGCACCGCCAACACAGCCAGCAAGGGAAAAATCGGTTATCTTCACCTCGCTGCAATGAGTTTATCCGATCAAACCCGGTTTGAACGGGAAGCTTATGAATATATTCTGGGCAAGGAAGCCATGATTTTTGATGTCCGCAACAATCGCGGCGGCAACATTTCGGACACACTCATCGATTGGCTCGAGCGTAAGCCACATGGCATTTATCGCGCGCGCGACCTTGACCCCGAGGTGGCGCCCTACCGCGCATGGAATAAACCGATCGTGGTGATCATGAATGAACATAGTTATTCCAACGGGGAAATGTTCCCCTACGCCATGCGCGAGCGAAACCTTGCCGAGCTGGTTGGTATGCCCACGCCGGGTTATGTGATCTGGACTTCAAGTTTTATTCTCACGGGAGATTACAAGGCGCGCATCCCCGGCAAGGGCGTGTTTCGCATGGACGGCTCAAATATGGAGAACAACGGCGTACAGCCCGATGTTCGCGTTTGGCGGACCCCGGAGGAGTGGCTGGACGGCAAGGATCCTCAACTACAGAAGGCACTGGAATTGCTGAAGCGCAAACTCGGCACTCAAAAACCGTGAACGAACCCACGGACAAGGAGCTCATCAATCGATGGCAAAATGAGCCCGCGCCGCTACTGCCGTTGCTTCATGCTTTTCAGGATCGCGATGGATCGCTTACCGAAAACGCCCTGCGCAGTGTATCCGATGGTTTAAAAATTCCACTGGCGGAGTTGTTTGGCACCGTCACGTTTTACCATCATTTTTCCCGCGAGAAAAATGGCCGGAATAAGCCACGCGTTTGCGACGGCCCTGTTTGCCGCTTTCGCGGGACGCACAATTTATTGGAAGCGCTGAGTGCCAAGCCCATGCCGTGCGCCGGTCGTTGTGATAGGCCAATTCCTGTCCTCAATGGAAACGAAGTGCTCATCGGCTGCGACGCGAATGAATTGAAACCCACGCCTTCGCCACTGCCGCCGCCCAATCCCGGCAGGATTGAAGAATGCGTCTTCGCGCACATCCGCGAGGAAGGGCGCGATACGATCGTGGGTTATCAAAAAACCGGCGGTTATGCGGCACTCGATAAAGCTTTGGCTGATTCGCCGGAAAATCTGGTCGCGCTCATCACCGAAAGCAAATTGGCCGGACGCGGCGGCGCGGGATTTCCCACAGGCAAAAAATGGGAGATGGTCGCGCAAGCAGAAGGCACGCCGAAGACGATTGTGTGCAACGCGGACGAAGGCGAGCCCGGCTGTTTCAAAGACCGCGCGCTGCTGGACTACGACCCCCACGCCACCTTGGAGGGAATGATTCTCGCCGCGTACGCCACCGGCGCCACGCGCGGGTTCATTTATCTGCGCTACGAATACCCCGACACGCAAGCCATCCTCGAACGCGCCATCATAGAGGCCAAAGCTGCGGGATGGCTCGGAGAAGGCATCGGCGGCAAAGCGGGGTTTGATTTTGTAATTTATATTCGCCGTGGAGCGGGCGCGTACATTTGCGGTGAGGAAGGATCACTGCTCAACAGCCTCGAAGGCAAACACCCCTTCCCGCGCAATCGCCCGCCCTTCCCCGTCACCCACGGCTTCGAGGATTTGCCCACGGTCGTCAACAACGTCGAGACCTTCGCCGCAGTGCCGCCCATCGTCAACCACGGACCGGATTGGTACCAATCGCTCGGTCTCGGCGACCACGCCGGCACCAAAGCCATCAGCCTCTCCGGCGACATCCAGCGCCCTGGAAACTACGAGGTCCCCTTCGGCCTGCCACTGAAAACCCTCCTTCACGATTGGGCCGGTGGCCCGCTCGCAGGCCAGTCCATTCAAGCCGTCAGCATGGCGGGATTGTCCGGCGGTTTTCTCGGCGGCACAGACCTCGATGAAGTCACGCTCGACGAGCCCTCCATTCGTTCCAAGAGCGCCTTCCTCGGCGCGGCGGGCATTATGGTTTTTGATGACCGCCGCAACATGGTGGACGTCGCCCACAACGCGATGGCATTTTTCGCAGAGGAATCCTGCGGAAAATGTTTCCCCTGCCGCATCGGCACCCATCGTCTCACCGAGCGCCTCAACGGCAGCGCCGGGCTCGCCGAGGCGGCCGACTGGCACTGCGAAGTGAACGACATCGGCGACACCATGATGGCCACCAGCGCCTGCGGCCTCGGCATGGCTGCGCCCAACATCACGCGCAGTCTGCAAAAATATTTCCCCGACCAAGTCGCCGCGCACTTGCATTCACTTTCCCGATAACGACAATTACCGAAATGAACGCGAACGCCGAAGTTCAAACGCAAACACTGACTCTCGATGGATCGGAAGTGTCCTTCCGCGAAGGCGAGACACTTTACGATGTCGCCCGGCGTGCCGATCGCGAGGTGCCCACGTTGTGCTACGACGAACGCCTTGAAGCATTCGGCGCGTGTCGTTTGTGCGTTGTGCAGTTGGAAGGCGCGCGCAATCCTGTAGCCTCCTGCACCACCCCCGCCGAGACCGGCATGGTGGTGCACACCTCCACGAAGGCCATCGAAAAACACCGCCGCACTTTGCTGGAGCTGGTGGCCTCGGAAAACCCTGAAGCGTCCATCGATCCCTTGCGCGGATTTGCCTCGCAGGAGTTGAATCAACTTTTGGAGCAACATGACGTCGAGGCTGGGAGGTTTGCCGGTCGGCATTCCGGCACCTCCAATGGCGACGACAACCCGTTCATCCTGCGCGATTACGACCACTGCATTTCCTGCTACCGCTGCGTGCGCGTGTGTGCCGAGCAGGAGGGCGACCACGCGATCACGATGATGAACCGCGGGTTCGAAACCCAAATCACCGCCGAGTTTAACCACCGCCTCAAGGACAGCGCCTGCACGTTCTGTGGCCAGTGCGTGCAAACCTGCCCCACCGGTGCGCTGGGCGACCGCAAGGCGATGCGCGCGGAATCGCTGCCGGGCGAATTAGAAAAAACGCGCTCGGTCTGTCCGTACTGTGGCGTGGGCTGCCAAGTCGATTTGCTTTCCAAGAAGGACCGCCTAGTCGGCATCCAGCCCGCGATGGACGGCCCGGCCAATGAAGGCGCGCTCTGCATCAAGGGCCAGTTTGCATTTGATTTTGTACAGCACGACGACCGACTTACGAAACCACTGGTGCGCGGTGAGGATGGCAAACTGCACGAGGTGGACTGGAACACCGCGCTCGACCGCGCCGCCGAGGGTTTCCGTACCGTGTTGGAAAAGCACGGCCGCCATGCGGTGTACGGCGTGGCTTCCGGTCGCGCGCCCAATGAGGCGGCCTACACGATGCAGAAATTTATCCGCGCCGGGTTTGGGACGAATCAAATCGACAACTGCAGTCGTGCTTGACACGCCCCCACGGTCGCCGGTCTGGCGGCCACCATCGGCCGCGGAGCTATGTCCAATCCCCTCGCGGACATGGACAAGCCGGACGTCATTTTTTGCATCGGTACCAACATGACCGAGTGCCATCCCGTCGCCGCCACGCGCATCAAACGCGCCCTCAAGCGCGGCGCAAAAATGATTGTCGCCGACCCCCGCAAAATCCCACTCGCGGAAATGGCCCATCTTTATCTGCCATTGCGCGTCGGCTCGGATGTCGCCCTGCTGCTCGGCATGGCGCACGTGATTGCCCGCGATGGGTTGACAGATGAAACTTTCATCACCAACCGCACCCAAGGCGGCAATGATTTTCTTGAGCACCTTAAACCCTTCACCCCCGCATGGGCCGCCGGGATTACTGGCTTGGCGCCTGCCGACATCGAGCAAGCCGCGCGCTGGTACGGGGAAGCGGAACGGGGCGCGATTTATTACACGCTCGGCATCACCGAACACATATGCGGCGTGGACAACGTGCAAAGCCTTTGCAACCTCGCATTAATGACCGGCAACCTCGGACGCGAAGGCACGGGCATCAATCCCATGCGCGGGCAAAACAACATTCAAGGCGCGGGCGATTCCGGAGCGGTGCCGGCCAATTACCCCGGCTTCCAACCGGTGAACGACCCCGAATGCCAAAAGAAATTTGAAAATCTTTACGGCAGAAAAATCGACCCGGAAAAAGGCATCACCAAAGTCACGGCTCTCAACGAATGCGGCAAATCCATTCACGCGATGATGATCAATGGCGAGAACACGCTCGTCTCCGATCCTGACCGCGCCCATTGCCAGCGCGCGCTTGAGTCGCTGGAGCACTTGGTGCTGATCGATATTTTCCGAACGGAGACCACTGAGCTTGCCGACGTGGTGCTGCCCGCCACGGCGTTCGGCGAAACCGATGGCGTGTGCGTGAACACCGAACGCCGCGTGCAACGCCTGCGCCAAGCCGTCCCCCCGCAAGGCGAGGCCCGGCCAGATTGGTGGATTGTTTCCCAAATCGCCCGGCGGCTCGGCATCCCCGGGTTTGAGTTTGAATCGGCCAAGGATGTGTTCAACGAACTGTGCGGCCTCTCGCCCATTTACGCCGGTCTGGACTGGAACCGCATCGAGAACGCCGAGTACCAATGGCCCGTGCCGGAAAAAGATCATCCCGGCACGCCAATGCTTCACGAAGGCGAATTCAAAAATGGCCGTGGTCTCTTCAGCCTCGTCAACTACCGCGACCCCGCCGAAGTGGTGGACGACGATTACCCCGTATGGCTCACCACCGGCCGCCGGTTGCAGGCGTATCACACGCGCACCCAAACCGGCCGTTCGGTGGGCATCGACTATTTGCTTTCCGAAGAATCGCTCGAAGTGCATCCCGATGACATCACCGATTTGCAACTCACTGACGGCGGTTTTGCAAACCTCACCAGCCGTCGCGGCACTGTAAAAATCCGCGTGCGCGCTTCCGACCAATCGCCGCTGGGCACGGTGTTTTGCAGTTTCAGTTTCAATGACGTGCCCGTGAACATCCTCACCGGCTCCGGCTACGACCCCATCACCGAGACCGCTGAGCTGAAAGTCTGCGCCGTGCGCGTGGAACCGGCGGAAGACTAAATGATGCGGGAATCAAAAACAGTCGAAATTCAACGATGGAAAGAGGGAAGCCTTCAGCCGACTGAATCCGACGCAGTGGCTGCCGAGGAGCCCCTTGAAATTCGTGTGCGCGGGCGGAGCATCGCCATCACGATGCGCACGCCAGGGCACGATGAGGAATTGGCGGCTGGGTTTTTGGTGACGGAAAACATCATCCATCAGCGGCGGGATGTGAGCGAGATTGCCCACTGCCGCGAAGGCGAGGCGGCGCAATTAGGCAACACGATGAACGTTTTTCTGGCCCCGGAAGTGGAGGTTGATTTCGGGCAACTCACGCGCCATTTCTTCGCCAGCTCCAGCTGCGGCCTTTGTGGGAAGGCGAGCATTGAGAGCGTGTATCAACGGTTTGCGCCGGTGGAAAACCAGTCGGAGGTGAGTGCCAAAACACTGGCTTCGCTGCCGGACAAGTTGCGCGTAGCCCAACCCACTTTTGACCAAACCGGCGGCTTGCACGCGGCGGGGTTGTTTTCGATGGAGGGATTCCTCACCGTCAGCCGCGAGGATGTCGGGCGGCATAACGCCGTGGACAAGGTCATCGGAAATGCATTTCTTGACCGAGCCGACCTTTCGCAAAGCATTTTGTTGGTGAGCGGCCGTGCTTCTTTTGAAATTATGCAGAAAGCGTTGGCGGCGCGCATTCCAATTGTGGCAGCGGTGTCCGCGCCTTCGTCTCTGGCGGTGGAGTTTGCGCAGGACAGCAGGCAGACGCTGGCGGGATTTGTGCGCGATGGAATGATGAATGTTTATTCGGGAGCGCAGCGGGTGCGGTAGGTTTGGCAGGGACACGCTGCGCGCGCTCCTAACGTGCATCCAGATATTCCCGCAACGCTTCCGCGCTTTTTTTTCCAAACCCCGGCACTTCGGTGATTTGTTCCGCGCTGGCCTCGCGCAGCCTTTGGAGACTGCCAAAGTGTTTCAGCAAGGCTGCTTTTCGGCTGCCGCCGATACCCGGGAATTCGTCAAGAATGCTTTCGGAAATTTTTTTGAGTCGCAGTTCGGCATTGAAAGTGTTGGCAAAGCGATGGGATTCATCGCGAACACGCTGGAGAAGTTTTAGGGCGGCGTTGCCCAAGCCAAGCCGCAATGGTTCGGCTTCATTTGGGCGATGGATTTCCTCAAACTCTTTTGCCAAGCCGATGGCGGGAATGGCTTCCAACCCCAGCTTCGCGAGCTCGGCAGTGGCAGCATTGAGCTGGCCCTTGCCGCCGTCGATGAGGATGAGGTTGGGCATCGGACGCTTTTCTTTTTTCAGGCGCGTGTAACGGCGGCTGACGGCTTCGGCCATGCAGGCAAAATCATCCTGTGATTCAACCGCCTTCATTTTGTAGCGGCGATACTCGGCATTGGCGGGGCGGCCATTTCGGAAAACCACCATTGAGGCGACCATGAACGTGCCGCTGATGTTCGAAATGTCAAACCCCTCGATGCGCGCGGGGGGCTCGCCGAGGCCAAGCTCCTCGGCGAGTTGGGCGAGGTCGTGGTCGGGATCGATGGCAAGCGGCAGCTCGTTGGGGAGACGATGGTAGCGGGTGGTTTTGCGGGTAGTATCACGCAGGGCGTCAATTTGGTCACGCAGCTTGGCGGCACGCTCGTAGTCGCGAGCCTCGGCGGCCTTGTGCATGGCGGCCTCGAGTTCGCCGAGCATTTCGGCGCAATGACCGGCCAGAAAATCGCAGGCGTTTTCCACCTGCATACGGTATTGCTCGCGCGTGACTTTCTCCACGCACGGCGCGCTGCACACTTCGAGGTGGCCGTAGAGGCAATGTTTGTAATCGTGCTCGCCGGGCGTGAAGGGTTTGCAGCCGCGCAGGTTGAACTTGTGGCGGGCGAGGTCGAGCGTGCGCTTGAGGGCGCTGCCGCTGGGGAACGGGCCGAAGTAGCGGGCGTTGTCGTCAATCTTCAAGCGCGTGAGGGCAAAGCGCGGGATGGGGTCGTTGAGGTTGACCTTGAGCATGAGGTAACGCTTGTCATCGCGGAAGCTGACGTTGTAGCGCGGCTTGTATTGCTTGATGAGGCGGCTCTCAAGCAGCAACGCCTCGGCTTCGCCCTTGACGGTGTGCACGTCAAAATCGCAAATCGCATCGACGAGCGCGCGAAACTTCACGTCCCAGCCCATCCGGCGCGAGGGATGAAAATACTGGCTCACGCGCTTGCGCAGGTCGCGAGCTTTGCCGACGTAAATGACCGTGCCCAACCGGTCTTTCATCAGATAAATGCCCGGCTTATGCGGCAGCTCGCTGACCTTGCTGCGAATGGCGTCGGTGGCAGGCATGATGT
>CAZJRV010000044.1:0-15302 GCA_964548235.1 uncultured Verrucomicrobiota bacterium | reverse complement strand
GTGCGGCTGAGTTTGCCGGCATTGGCTTGCACGGTTACCTCGTAGGTTGCGCTACGGACGCTGAAGAATCGCCGCGCATTGGCGATGCCATCGGCGGTGAAGCCGGCGCGCTGGATTTGTGCGACATCGTCAAATGGTTCATCGTCTTCCGTGCCATCCACACCGTCGAGCCCGGCGCGCATTTGGAGGATGAGATCCACGCGCGCTTCGTCGAAGCCGGGCACCAGCTGCATTACTTCGCTTGGGGCGGTGTTGAGGTTGATGTAGCCGGTGGAGATAGGGGTAAAGATATCGGCCATGCCAAAGGGGTAGGTGATTTCCTCTTCTTCCTCGGAACCCAGCGGATCCGCGCTGGGGGCTTGCAGGGGTTCGGCGGCAATTTGCCGGGCGCGGCTTCCCCAGTAGATTTCCGGGGTGATGCCTTCCACGAGCAAGAGTTCCTTGAGGTCATCAATGGGGCCGTTCTTGGCGGTATAGGGGGGGATCTTCACTTCATAGGTGTCGCTCTCGGCACCGCTAACTCGCCGGTTGTCATCCGTGTCGCGCCAGTCCTTGATGGCGTCGATGAGATAGTCCGTCTGACCAGTGTCCACGCCCATGAGTTCGAAGATTTTCTTGAGCGGAAACCTACCCATGGCATCCCCGGCTGCATGGTTGATGTTGAATTTACGTTCCAAATCTACGATTTGGATGGTACACCGCGCGTCGGTGCCAACCTTTTCTTCAAACTCGGCTTGGTCAGGAAAAATCTGCCCAAGCACGGTGTTCTCTGCCCAAGCGCTGTTGGTGAGGTTGAGGTTCTCGAGAAAGATATTGAAGCCGTTGTTGCCCGCGTGGCCTCCGGCCCATTTTTGGTTGAGGGAATCGTAGGGCTCTTGAGCATTGGCCATTTGCTGGGCGAGGATGTACTTGGACAGTTCCACGCCGCTGCGGCAGATCCATTCCACCTTGACGTCGTTGCCGGCCTTGCGCGCGAGCAGGGCTTCCACCTGCATATTCGTGGCAAATGCGGTGGCCAACACGGCTAGTACGACGATGAAACCCAGCACCAACAACAACGCAATGCCGCGCTGGCGGGGGGGGGACGAGTGAGGGGCTGCCAGCGTGCCCGGCCTTTGCCCATCGCGGGTTGAATAGATGTTCATGAACCCTCTAATGCTCTAGAGTGGGGCCAGGCTCACGTTTCCCTGTTGGTTGATGACCCATTGCATGCCGTCCGGTGCGGCGGGGATGGAAGGCAAATAGCCTTCGTCCACCAATTGCTGGAGGTTCCTGGCCGGCTGTCCGTTAAGCCCTTCATAATCCATCAGGGCATCGTTGATGCTGATTGCACCGGGAATTCCCGGTGCGCCACTGCTGGGCTGGCCGGCGGCCGGCTGACCTCCGGCTGCGGGGGGAAGATTAAATCGGGGTTGAGCAGCCGCTTGTCCCTGCGATTGGCCGCGCTTGTACAGTTCGGCCATCCGTTTTCGGTAGGCTTCCCGTTGTGCATCGGTGTAGCGGCTTCTGCCGTCGTTCCCGCTTCGGTTGCTTTGTTCGGCCTGTTTTTTTCTCCATGCTGCAATTTGTTCGGGCGTGTACCGGGAACGCGAACTGGCCTGTGTGCTTCCGCGGGATCCTCCCCGGCTGCCTCTGCTGCCACTGCTGGTGGATCCGGCGGGGATGTCAGGGTTTTGATTGTTTTTGGTAATGGATACGGAGTGGATGACAACTTCGCGCTTAACGATGTTCTTGAGCTGAATGTTGCCACCGTCGAGGCGGGTGAGTGCCATTTCCACTTTCACGCGGGAAGGCAGGGAGTTGGTATCGGGCCATTCGCTCACCCAATCCTCGGCACTGGTGCTCCAGGGGTAAATGATGAATTGATCCAGGTTGGGGACGAGAATGCTGCGAATCACGGGGAGCGTTTCCTCGCCTTCGGGGGCGCGCATTACGTGGCTTTGCTCGAGTACCAGCGCGCGGGTGTCGTCGATATTTTCTACCAGAAATGCAAGGCGACGCAGGGTTTGTCCGTTGAATTCGCGACTGCCGATGTAGTCTGGCGGCACGCGGGAAACGCAGCTGAAGTAGGGATAATCCGGGTCGGTGAGATCCATGATCAACGCGTACATATCCTGGTTTTGTTCGTAAAAAACCATGCCCCGCAAGCCATCCTCCACGGTCTTGATGGCCACGCGCTCGCGTTGCACCTGATCGGCAGCTTCGGCGCCCCGTTTGGTGGCATTTACCACCGACAACAGCGATTGGAATACCATAAATGTGACCATCCCGAGGATGGCTACCGCTACGATTACTTCCACAAGGGTGAAAGCGCCCGGGCCCTTTTGATGTCTGCTCGTTTTCATGGCTTGCGTTGCCTCACTGGGTTTGGCTGGCACCCGCCTCGGCTTTGGCCACTTCAGGCCGAAACATGAGGTACTGTAGGGTAATTTCCCTTGGTTCGCCAGCAATTGTTTCCTCCACGTGAATGGTCACGCGATAAAGCCCGTTGGTTTCATCCAGGGCCTCAATGTCGCGCCACCAGTTTGCATCCTGATAAAGGGCCGATGCACCGCCGTCGTTGTATTCAAAATCCGCATCGAACGGCGCGTCCTCCAATTGCACGATCAAGGTTCCGCCATATGCCTGGGGTGGCTCGGTGAGGGTGCGGTCCGCCAGGGCGCCCAGATCGGGCCGTTGCTTCTGCATCATTCGCACGATTTGGAGGTTTTGGTTCACCAACCGAAGGATCGCAAACACGGCGATGGCAAAAATCGCCACGGCAATGAGCACCTCCGCAAGGGTGAATCCGGCATGAAAAAGGCGGCGCGGTTTCCTCACAATCCTGCCTCCTCATCCTGCACTTTCATGCGGCCGGTCACCGGATCCAGAACCAGTGTGTACACGCCTTCGCCGGTCATTATCATCAGCGCCTGCAAAGGTTCAGCTGTTCCGTTTGGGTAAAACCGGATCACCACCACGCCGGGGGTCTCTGATTCGAGATTCGCCTCGGGCACCACGATTTCCAGTTCCACTTCCGGCGGCAGCGATGCCTGGTCGAGCATGACCACCTCTTCCACCTTGGCGGCCAGCAGTCCGGTTTTCGGGTCGGGCGCGTTCACCGCGTGCGGCGCGGTGGCGAGCCGCAGCAGGCCCGAGGAACTATCCAGTGTGAAATCTATGGGGCGCGATTTGATGATTGCCTCGCTGCGGGCACGGCGGCACATTCCTTCCACACTGCTCACCGCCTGTTCCAGCGGTTCCTTTTGATTGATCGCCCGGAAGTTAATCACCGCCATGCCCAGCAAAATGCCCATGATGGCCACCACCACCATTAACTCCACCAGAGTAAACCCCGGCGCATTGTGTCTTGCCCTGTTCATTGTTGCCCGATGGTTGCCGTGATTTTAAACATGGCCTGCAGCACGCCCACCAGCATGAAGCCCACCACGCCGGCGATGCCCACGATCAGGATCGGCTCGATCAAGGTGGTGACCACGCGCAGGGAAACAGACAAATCGTTATCGTACGTGTCAGCCAGGTTGTCGAGTGCGGCGGGTACATTGCCGGTTTGCTCGCCAATGTGCACCAGGTCCACCATCAGTTTGGGGAACACCCCGCTGCGCGCCAGCGGTTGGGCGATGGTTTTGCCATCGGTCACCCCTTCGCGCGTGAGGCCAATGGCCTCCTGCAGAACCACGTTTTGAACAACGTTCTCGGTGATCTTTAGGGCCGTGAGAACCGGCACGCCGTTTTGCATCAGCGCCCCCAGTGTGCGGGCGAATTGGCCGAAATAAGTGGGCCGCGCGATCCGGCTGACCAGTGGCGCGGTGAGCAACCAGCCGTGCAGCCTCCGCTTGCCCGCTGGGTTGGCGAAATAGCGCTTCACTAATACAGCGAGCAGCACTCCCACAATCAGCATCAACCACCACCAGTTGGCGAAGATGTCGCTGGCCCCCTGCAGGATTTGCGTGGAGACCGGCAGCGAAACTTTCATCCCGTCAAAAATAGTCATGAACTTTGGCAATATGTAGCTCATGAAAACAAAGATTAACGCACCCCCCAAACCCAACACGAACAGAGGGTACACCAGGGCCGAGGTCACCTTGGAGCGGACTTCGGCAAAGCGCTCGTAATGGTCGGCCAATCGCTTGAGCACCTCCACCATGGATCCGCTGGATTCGCCGGCCTTGACCATGTTGAGGTACATATCCGGGAAGACGTGGGAATGGGCGGCCATGGCAATGGAAAGATTTTTGCCTTCACGCACATCCCGGAGCAGTCCCTCGGTGACCTCGGGCGGGATGCCTTTGCTCTCCAGGTTGGTCATGCTGTTGAGCGACGCGGTGAGGGGCATGCCGGCATTGAGCAGGTTTGCCAGTTGCCGGGTGAAGTTTGCCAGATCCTGCAGGCTGGGCTTGGCGGGGCCGCGCTGGAACAACCGCCGGGGCGCGTCCTTCCCTGTGCGCGCCGCTGGCGTTTCACCATCGGGCGCATCCACTGAAACCGGGAAGAGCCCCAGCGCGCTGATTCGCGCCAGTGCGGCGGATTTATCAGCTGCTTCAAGAATGCCGGTCACCATTTCTCCGGCGTCATTGCGGGCCTTGTAATTGAAATTTGCCATTATTCTGATTGTACCGCATTCAGGCTACCACGCCGGTAACCGCGTGCGTCCACCTCCACTTTTTGATAGCCAATCGCCCATAAAGACGCCTCCACGCGCCTGAACGTTTCATCCTGTAATTGCTTCAATTCGTCCGTGCCCAGCTCAATCCGCGCAACTGGCCCCGTTTCATAATGCCGCACGCGCACTTCGGCAAAGCCCAGATCGCGCAGCACATTTTCCGCCTGTTCAATCATTGCCACCTTCTCGCGTGTCACCGGTTCGCCGTACGGAACGCGCGAACTCAGGCAGGGCATGGCGGGTTTCCCGGCGGTGGGCAGCCCAAGCTGGTGCGAGGCTGCGCGGATGGCGGCTTTGTCCAGCCCGGCTTCCTTGAGCGGGGCGCGTACTTCAAATTCCTCCGCCGCCACTGCGCCAGGCCTCCAGTCGCCCAGATCACTTGTGTTTTCGCCATAAGCAATCACTGCAAATCCAAGCTTACGCGCAAGCGGCTTAAGGTGGGAAAACAACTCGTGCTTGCAGTAATAACAGCGATTGACGGGGTTGCTGGCATAATCGCCATTGGCGAACTCCGCCGTGCGGAGAATTTCTAGCGGGAAACCAAACTCTGCGGCAGTGGTCCGCGCCTCGTCCAGTTCGCGCCGTGGCAGGCTGGGTGAATCAGCGATGGCCGCGAGCATTTTCCCGCCCAGTTCCTCATGGGCCACCTTGGCCAGCAGCACTGAGTCCACCCCGCCGGAATAGGCCACCACGCACGAGCCGTACCCGCGCAATACCGCGCGCAATGAATTTAGCTGGTCCATAGCTGAATGCAAGAATGCCATCCCCCTAGATGTGTTTGGGTTTCCCCCAATTCAATCGCAATGATAGCAACGAACACGAACGCGAGGAAGCATAGCGCAACCGGCCCAAAAGTCTAGCCTGTTGTCCGCTCCAGAGTTTCCGCGGGCCCAGTTCATCCGGGCGAAATTGCGGCCATCAAGCGAACGATGAATCAGGGCCGTTCCGGCGGATTGCGGGGCCTATCGGAGGGCGGGCCCGGGCGTCCGCCTTTGCCTTTGCCGCCGCCCCATTGGCTGCGGGCTGCGTCACGTGCTTTTTTGTAAGTCTCAAATTGTTCGGCGTTGAGCACTTCCTTAAATTGAGCGTCGTACTTTGCGCGCAATGCGGTGAATTTTTCGCGCATTCCCTCACGAGGACCTCTGAACAGGGATTGCGTTTGTGCAATTTGTTCATCAATGATCGCATCCACTTTGTTTTTCTGTTCTTCGTCCAGTTCTAGTTCTGAAAAATAGGCCAACGCGCGCGCCTTCCGGCTTTCATTCCCCTTGGTAGCTCCGGGGGTTCCGGGGCCACTTGGCCCGTCGCCTGGCCTTGGACCCGGGGGTTCTTTGCCAGCACCGGGGCCGTCCTTCATGGCGCCACCGCCCTCTTCTTTCGGGGATTTTTCTTTGGGAAATTCCTCGTATTCGGTGCCGGTTTTTTTGGCTAGTTTTAATTGCGCGTATTCCTTTCCCTTGAAACGCGAAATTGAGGAGGATTCGGTGCCTTCCGCAGTGTAACTGCCGTCCGACCCCAGGAATTTGACGCGCAATTCAAAGTGCTGGAGAACCCCCTGCCAACGGTACACTTGGGTTATGGAACCTGCTTCGGTTTTGACGCGGGGAGTTTTTCCCAATGCCTTCATGTAATCCAGCGGGCTGGCGAAATCCTCCATTGCATCCGCCTTGGCCGACGCCTCATCCCGATCACGCCGCGCGCCGGATTGCACCAAAGCCATGACCACCATTGCCGAGAGCAGGACGCCCATCACAACCAACCGCAGCGGACTGTTTTGGGGTTTGACGGAGCTTGAATCACTTGAGGATTGTTCTGCGTTCGTTTCGCTTGATTCGGTTGATTCGGTAGATTCGTTTTCCATAATTGACTTGGGTTAAAGCTTCCAACCCGCGCGGTATCGATGCCGGATAAACCGGGCCGCCTCGGGGGCGTTGGGAGTCTTCATCTTTTTCCAGTCCCACACCAGCTTTTTATTGCCAATCCGATGGGACACAATGCCCAAAAGCGCGCATTCGGTCAACGGGCCGGAGTAACGGAAATCGCACGTGGCACGGCTGCCTTCCTTGCAGGCTTTGATCCATTCGGCATGGTGACCGATGGAAGCGGGGATCGTCTGCAGCGGCACCTTGAAGCCCTTGAAATTTTCTTCCGGCAGAAGCTGGTGGCCGCCGTAGTTGGAAAACAACATCCCGCCCTCGCCCACGAAGAGCACGCCGCTGCTCCATCGCTTTTTCTGCGCTGCGGTGAGCGCCGCAGGCTTTTCGCCGCCTTGATACCACGTGAGATGCACCGGCGGTTTTTTCCCGCGTGCGGGGTAGGTGTAATCCACTTTTAACTTTTGTGTCACCCGCTCGGGGCGCGCCTTGCCGCCGTGGGCGTGGATGGTGAGGGGATGGGTGAGGTCCAGCGCCCAATGGGCGAGATCCGAATAATGGCACCAGAAATCCGCCAGCGTGCCGCCACCAAACTCCCAAAAATGCCGCCAATGGAAGGGGGCGTATTCCTTTCGGAAAGGACGATACGGCAGCGGCCCGAGCCAAAGGTCATAATCAAACCCCTTCGGCAATGGCGCGTTTTTTGGGGAAAGACCAATGTTCCCATACGTGGCCCCGGCCCACACGTGCACTTCTTTCACCGGCCCAATGGCGCCACTTTGCACCAGTTCCACCACGCGGCGGTAGTTGTTGCCTGCGTGAATCTGTGTGCCCATTTGCGTGACCCGTTTGTCCGCCACTGCCGCGTTGGTCATCGCCCGCACTTCGGAAACCGTATGCGCCAGCGGTTTATCGCAATACAAATGCCGTCCGCTTTTGAGCGCGCCAACGCCGATGATGGCATGCGTGTGGTCCGGCGTGCTGCACACCACCGCGTCCAGATCCTTCCGCTCGAGCATCCGCCGAAAATCCGCGTAGCCCTTCGCCTTGGGAAATTGTTTGTTCGCAGTGGCCAGACGCCCCGCATCCACATCACAAAGCGCGATGATATTTTCGCCTTTTACTCCGGCCAGATTACTCGCGCCGCGCCCTGCCACGCCCACCACGCCGATGTTGAGCATTGCATTCGCCCCAAGCACACGCCCCACAAACGGAAACGCCAGCGCGGCGGATGTGGCGGCAAGAAATTGGCGGCGTTTCATTTTGTTCATTGAATTTCCCGGATGTAAATATTCCGAAACCACAGTGGGCTGCCGTGGGCTTGCAGTTCAATGGGCCCCTCGCGGAGGGGGGGCATTGTGCGATCCCAAACATTTTCGAGGATGGTGTTCTTGACCACAAGTTTGCCGTTCAGGAAAACATGGGCGCGCTCATCGATCATCACGATTCGGAACCGGTTCCAATCTCCGACGATATGGTCTGCATTGAGGATGGGATCCTTGGCGTTGCCTTCGCCCTGATTGTTGTACAGGCCGCCGCTGCCTTTGGCGGCGCGGGGATTGTCGTCGCCGCGCGGATCCCAAATTTGCACCTGCGGCGTGCCGCGCAGGTAAACGCCGCTGTCGCCCTTGGCGGTGATTTTCCAATCTACGAGCAATTCGAAATCGCGATAGTCGCGCGTGGTTTGGAGGCTGCGGCCTTTACCATCAAAGACAATGGCACCCTGCTCCACTTTCCAATGCGCCGTCATGTTCGCATCGGCTTCGGCCTGCACCTTGCGGCGCTGGTCGGGCGTGAGTTCCGCGCGCTTGATGGGGTTGTTGTTGGGTTTCGCGGCAAGCCCCTGCCATCCGGCCAGGGTGGTTCCGTCAAAGAGTGTCTGAAATTCCTTCGGTGGCACATTGGTGATGTCGACCTGGGCTAGTTCCTTGATTCGGATGTTCTTGAAATACACTTCGTCATTGTGGCCGAGAAACCCGATGTGTCCGCTGGGGCGGAACAGGCCGGGATGTTTCACGAGCGTGGCGGGGTCGGTGATGGAGTTGATGTCCGCGTCCAGAATCTCCGTTCCGTTGAGCCGGACGAGAATGCGCCGGCCGCGGGCGACCACCTCCTGCGAATTCCACTCGCCGGCGGGCTTGAGCGCGCCTGTGGTTGCGGCAGCGATATTGTAAAGTGAACCGTGGGTTTGCTCGGGCTTGAGTTTGCCTTTGTAACCGGCGTCAAGGATTTGCAGTTCCATTCCGTCGTAGGCAAGGCTGCCGGCTTGGTAGGGGGCGCGAATGGCGAGGCCGTTGTTGGCACCCTCGGTGAGCTTGAAATCAAACCGAAGCACAAAGTCGCTATAGGTTTTCTTGTACAACAAATTGCCGCCGCCGCCTTTTGCGCAAAAAATGACGGCATTGGTCACGCCGTTTTCCACTAGGTTGGTGACGCCGTAGCCGCCGCCCTTGGGCGCAAGTTGATCCCAGTCCTTCAGTGAATGGCCATCGAAGAGTTGCGTGAAATCCTCCTCCACATGCGGTTGCGCGACATGGCAACCGGCTCCGGCCAACAGGAGCACCAGGGGAAGGGCTTGGAAAAAATCGCGATAGGGCAGCCTTTGCATCGGGTTTTTTTAGCCCACCGCGCCGCGTACGCAAAGCAGAAATGCACCCGCGCATGGAATTAGATTGCGCCGCGCCAATTTTCCGTCACCATTCCGGGAATGAAGCGATACATTGCAACTTTCTGTGCGCTGCTACTTTCCGCCACAGCCGCGTTAGCCGATCTCACCCCGCAACAGGCCGAAAAAATCACCCAAGTGGTGGGGAAACTCATTTCCCAGGCGCATTACCGCAATGCCGGGCTCACCGACGAAATTTCAGGCCACCATCTCAAGAGCTATTTTGACCTGCTGGATTTCAATCATATGATTTTTCTGAAGGACGACGTAGACGCGTTTACCAAGAAATACAGCACGCGACTGGATGACCTTGTGAAGCTGGGTAAAATCCATCCGGCAAGGGAAATTTACGATCTCTACATCAAGCGCCTCAGCGAGCGCCAGCAATGGGTGGAGAAAACTTTGGCCGGCAAAATTGATTTCACCAAAAAAGAACGCTTCCTTGCCATTCGCAACAAGGAACCGTGGCCCGCCACCCAGGCCGAGGCGCGCAAGCTTTGGCACTCGCGCATCAAGCTGGAGTTGCTCAATGACCAGCTGGCGCTCGACCAGAATGACACCGCCAAGCCCGACCCCAAGAAACTGAAGGCCAGCCGCGAGAAAATCAGCCGCCGATATCAGCGCCTGTTGAAAACGATGAAAGCCAATGACACGGGCGATGTGCTTGAACTCTATCTCAGCGCGCTCACCCGCGCATTCGATCCGCACTCCGATTACATGAGCCCCATTGAGGCGAAGAATTTTGACATCAACAGCATCAACATGCAGCTCACGGGCATCGGCGCGGTACTGCGCGCGGATGAAGGATACACCACCATCGTGCGCATCATGCCCGGCGGACCCGCCGCGAAAAGCAAGCTCATCCACGCCAACGACAAGGTCATTGCCGTGAAAAACCCCGGCGACAAGGAGACAACAGACATTGTCGACATGAAGCTCGATGACGTGGTGCAGCTCATCCGAGGCAAAAAAGATTCCATTGTGGAACTCACCATCATCCCCGCCGGCAAAAGCGAGCGCAAGGTCATCCAAATCACCCGTGACGTGGTGAAGCTGGAAGATTCCCTCGCCAAGGCCTACATCATCGAACGCAAGGTGAAGGGCAAAACGGAGAAGCTCGGCATCCTCAACTTGCCCGGGTTTTATCAAAAAAGCTCGGACCACTGCAAAGTTTTGCTGGAACGCCTGAAGAAGGAAAAGGTGGACGGCATCGTGCTGGACCTCCGCATGAACGGCGGCGGCATCCTCGGCGAGTCCATCAAGATCGCCGGCCTGTTCATCGACCGCGGCCCCGTGGTGCAGGTGAAGGATTATCTGGACAACCGACGAGTGCACAACGACACCCGGCGCGGCACGAGCTACGATGGTCCGCTGGTGGTGGCTGTCAGCCACATGAGCGCCTCCGCCTCAGAGATTGTGGCCGCCGCCCTGCAGGATTACGGACGCGCGGTGGTGGTCGGCTCCCAATCCACCCACGGCAAGGGCACCGTGCAAACCCTGCAACCCCTCAGCATCCGCACCCTGGCCATGCTGCGCGTACCCGAAGCCATCAAGGTGCTCGCCCCCCTCACCCGGAATGCTGCTGACGTGCCCTCCCGCGTCAAGTTTACCATCCAAAAATTCTACCGCGTCAACGGCCAAACCACCCAGCGATTGGGCGTAAAATCTGATGTAGAATTGCCCTCCATCTTCGATCACCTCGGTCTGGGCGAAGCCGAGCTGCCCCGCGCACTGAAGGCGGACAAAATTGCAAAGGCAACCTACAAAACACTCGGACGTGTGGAGCCATTTCTCACCAGCCTGCGCAAGAGTTCCGCCAAGCGCATGGAGAGCAGCGCCGATTTCAAGTACATCAACGAGGACATCGCGCGCGCCAAGAAACAGCGCGCCGATAAATCCGTTTCCCTCAACGAAACCGAGCGGCGCAAGGAACGCGCCGATAACAAAGCACGCATCGCCGCCCGTAACAAGGAGCGGGTCGGCCGCAAACAACCGGCTGAAAAATATTTTGAAATCGATGTCAAAAACGCCTCCGCCAACAAGCCCCTCAAGAAACTCGATGCCCCCAAGCCGAAAACTGAAAAGCCCGATGCCTCGCCAATTCCGCAGGATGATTCCAACACCTTCACCCTCGACGCCACCCTGCGCGAAACGCTGGACATCTTAAGCGACTACGTCCGCCTACGCGACGTACTCCCCAACGTCAGCCGCCGCGAGTAACAACACAGGGTAACAACCAAATCCCGCTCGCGGGTAACATGGCCACACGCTTCCCGTCTAACAGGGCGGAATGATTGACGGCGTTCGGACAACCACCTCACGCAAAATCATCGCCGGGTTGGCGCTTGTTTTGCTCACACAACACCCCGCCGCACAACGCGTTTCCGTCCGCCCCGGCCGCACCGGCCTTGTCCCCGCCCTCACCACCGAGGGCCATCCCTTTCGCTATCGCCTCCCCGTGCGTCCGCTCCATTACCTCGTAAACCCCGATCCCAATGACCCCAGCCAGCGCGCCTTCTCGGCCGCATCCTCCCTCGCCGCCACCTGGGTTCGTGCCGGCACAGACCTGAACCGCACACACGGCGATTATTACGTGGATCCATTTGTATGGCTCAACAACAGCCAACGCCCCGCCAACGCCGTGTGGGATCCCGTCCTCGGCCGCTGGGTGGATCCCACCGGCCAATGGACCTGGCTGGACCCCAACGACCCCGCCAATTGGATCTCCACCCGCACCATCCGCACCATCCTTCGCTACCCCTTCACCCCGCCCCGGTAAAAGGAAACCCTCGCCAACTGCCCCGCGCGCGTGTACATCCCGCGCATGACTTGGCTTTGCATTGCCCTCGGCGGCGCACTCGGCAGCCTCGGCCGATACGGATTGGCAGTGGCACTTGCGCGTTTTGAAACCTTCCCCTTCGGCACCCTCGCCGCCAACGTGCTCGGTTCGCTGGCCATTGGCATCGCCGCCGGTTTTTGGGAAATCGACCAACGCAAATCCCCCACCGCGCTTTTCCTCATCACCGGATTCTGCGGCGGCTTCACCACATTCTCCACCTTCAGCCTGCAAACCCTCGAACTCATCCAACAAAACGATTGGACTAAAGCCGGCACCAACATCGCCGCTTCCGTTGTGATTTGCCTCCTCTGCACTTGGGCCGGCTGGATTCTAGGCCAGTCATTGCGAAAAACGACGGCTTAAAATATTAACCACACATCGGGAGAGCGAAGCCCCTCCAGGGCCATGGCGCGCAAAATGCGCGTCGGAGTTTTCGCTGAGGGCTCCTTCGTCACCCTTCGGCTCAGCAGGAGCTGGCCCCTCCTATTCTGGTCTTGCCAAGTTCAATTCCTATTTCCTTGCCCGCCCCCAGCTCCATCGCTACATTGCGCCACCGGCCAGTGTAGCTCAGTGGTAGAGCAGCTGTTTCGTAAACCTCCCTTGCCGCTAATCCTTGGTGCGTTGTGGTTAGTTTTATGGGGGATAACTTTCTGAGCTAACATAGACTCACCAAGAGAATATGCGGCAAGTGGGAGTAAATTGGGGAGTCAGTGAGCAATGCCCATCATTATTTGCTTGAATTCTCCCGATCAAAAGAAAGTAATTAAATATGCAGCAAGAAATCAAATGCCCAAATTGTGAGAAAGCGTTCAAAATTGATGAAGCTGGGTATGCGGCCATTCTCAAACAGGTCCATGATACAGAATTTAAGCAGCAGTTGGATGAGAGGCTAGAACATGCCGAAAATGAAAAGCAAAATGCACTTAAACTTGCCGAAGCTAAACACGATACCAAGATCCAACAGACGGCCGCAGATAAGGATGCCGAAATTCAACGCCTGACGTCGAAACTTGACGGTAATGTCGCCGAGCAAGAACTTATGATAGCCAAGGCGATCAAGGAAACAGAGAAGGAACGTGACGACCTGAAGCATAAACTTGAGAAGGCAGAACTTGAAAGAGATGTCAAAGAAGCATCGCTCAAGGATAAGTACGAGACACAGATTAAGGATCACGCCGCCGAAATTGAACGCCTCAATGATTTTAAGGCTAAGCTTTCGACTAAGATGGTTGGTGAAACTCTCGAACAGCACTGCGAAATTGAATTCGAAAAGGTTCGACACACGGGATTTAAGAATGCTGATTTCGGGAAAGATAACGACGCAAGCACTGGCAGTAAGGGGGACTACATTTTCCAAGAGTCAGATGAGGCGGGCACTCAATTCATTTCGATAATGTTTGAAATGAAAAACGAGAGCGATACCACCGCAACAAAGAAAAAGAACGAGGATTTTCTCAAGGAATTAGACAAAGATCGCAGAGAGAAAAAATGCGAATACGCGGTACTGGTTTCACTTCTGGAGAAAGAAAGCGAATTATATAAAGCTGGAATCGTCGACATGTCCCACCTCTATCCCAAAATGTACGTCGTTCGACCCCAGTGTTTTCTACCTATAATTACGCTGCTTCGAAACGCTGCCATGAACTCGCTGGAAGTCAAAACTGAGCTTGCACTAGCCCAGGAACAAAGCACCGACGTTACAAACTTCGAAAAGGACCTTAAAGATTTTAAGACCGCGTTTGGGAAAAACTTTGACCTTGCCTCCCGAAAATTTCAAAAAGCGATCGATGAAATCGATAAGTCTATTGATCATCTTCAGAAAACGAAAGACGCCCTATTAGGAACAGAGCGAAACCTCCGTCTCGCAAACGACAAAGCACAGGATGTAACAATTAAAAAGTTAACGCGTAAGAACCCAACAATGGCAGCTAAATTTGATGAGCTCAAGGACCGAGAGTCTTCCGACTCTGAATAGATTTTCAGTGCATATCGTGCAGCAGTACTACACGAAGAAAGCGCCGAAGGACGAAAAGAAAACCGGTTAATGAATGGAGCCAGTGAACGGATTCGAACCGTTGACCTGCTCATTACGAATGAGCTGCTCTACCAACTGAGCTACACTGGCGGTTAAAAAGTTTTATATGCTTCGCATAATGAGGAAGCAAGAAAAACAAAAAATGTGGAAATTTTCGCACGTAATGCAGTCCCGTTTAACTCTAACGTAAGCCGTTTCATAGTCTTCGGGCAGATAAAGAAATGTCCCGACCTGGCCCCACCTTATCCTTGCTCAGATGCGGCAAGGGGGAGTAAAAGGGGGAGTGCCGTTGATCCAGCCCTATAAAACCGATGCGAACTGAACCTGAGCAGTTATTTCGTAAACAGCAGGTCGTCGGTTCAATCCCGACCACTGGCTCCATTCAGCTTGCCATGAAAACGCTCGCACTTCTGCCTGCCCTTTTCCTCGCTTCGTTTGCCTTGCTTGCTTCCGGTGCGCCCAAGTCGCCGGACCAGCGCATTGTCATTGAGCTGATTGCAGAGGCACCGGACATCGTCACCCCCACCGGCCTCGGCGTGGATACCAAGGGGCGAGTCATCGTCATCGAGAGCCACACGCATTTTCGGCCCAAGGATTACACCGGCCCCGAGCATGATCGCGTGCTGATGTTCACGCCATCGGCAAAAGGCAAGGCCAAGCACAGCATTTTTTATGAGGGCCTCAACATGGGCATGGACCTCGCCGTAAGCACCAATGGCTGGGTTTACCTCGCCGAACGCAGCCGCATTCTGCGTGTGCGGGACACCACCGGCGATGGCAAGGCCGACAAAGCCGAAGACGTCATCGTAATGAAAACCACCGGCACCTACCCACACAACGGCCTCAGCGGATTGAGCTTTGACGAAGAGGGAAACCTCATCTTCGGCCTCGGGGAAAACCTTGGGCACCCGTACACGATGCTTGGCACCGATGGCAAAAAAATTGAGGGTGCCAAAGGCATCGGCGGAGGTGTATTTCGCTGCACAGCCGATGGCAAAAAACTCACCCAAATCGCCCGCGGCTTTTGGAATCCCTTCGGCACCTGCGTCGATCCGTGGGGCCGCATCTTTGCCGTGGAAAACGATCCCAGCAACCGTCCGCCCTGTCGACTGCTGCACATTGTGCAAGGCGGCGATTATGGTTACCGCTACAAATACGGCCGAACCGGCCACCACCCGTTTCTAGCATGGAATGGCGAATTGCTCGGCACATTGCCGATGGTCACC
>CAZJRV010000043.1:0-15315 GCA_964548235.1 uncultured Verrucomicrobiota bacterium | reverse complement strand
AAGCGCTGGATGTTCGAGGAATCTTTCCGTATGCCTTTCCTCGTCCGCTGGCCCGACGTCATCCAGCCCGACTCCAAGCCCACGCAGCTCATCCAAAATATAGACTACGCGCCGACCTTTCTCGAAGTGGCCGGCCTCAAGATTCCCGACGAAGTGCAGGGCCGGTCGTTGGTGCCGCTCTTCAAAGGCAACGGCGCGGGCTGGCGGAAGTCGCTTTATTATTCGTATTACGAATTCGGCGAGCACCGCGTGCCGCAGCACTTCGGCGTACGCACGGTCCGCCACAAGCTGATGTTTTTCCCGCGCAGCAACGAGTGGAACCTCTTCGATCTGCAAACCGACCCGCACGAAATGAAAAGCGTCCACGCCGAGCGCGAGTACATCAAAGTGCGCCGCGAGTTGACGCAGGAATTCCACCGCCTGCGCAAACAATTCGACGCGCCGGGATTTGCCAAATGAAAATCATCCGCATCATTGCCTTGGTGCTGGCGTTGCCGCTGATCGGGTTGGCGGTGGACAAACCCAACATCCTCATTGTCGTGGCCGACGATCTGGGCTGGGCGGATGTGGGCTATCATGGCTCGGCCATACCCACGCCGAGTCTCGACAAGCTGTGCCGCGCCGGTGTGGAGCTGGATGCGCATTACGTGGCACCGATGTGCACGCCTACGCGCGCGGCATTGTTGACCGGCCGCTACTGGAGTCGCTTCGGATGCACTTCGGCACAAAACGAATTGGTGCTGCCATTCGGCACGGAGACACTGGCGAGCGCGTTGAAGGCCAATGGGTACGACACGTTTATTTCCGGTAAATGGCACTTGGGTTCGATGAAAAAATGGGGGCCATTGCAGTTTGGCTTTCGACGTTCGCACGGCTCGTTGGCGGGTGGCGTGAATCCATGGAACCACCTGTACAAGCCCGGGCGATATTCCGTGACGTGGCATCGCGATGACGAACTCATCGAGCAGAAAGGCCACGTGACCGACCTTATCACCGAAGAGACCGTCCGCTTCATCGAGCAAAAACGCAATGGGCCGTTCATGGCCTACGTGCCTTTCACTGCGCCGCACGTGCCGATTGATGAACCGCAAAAATGGCTCGATGCCTGCCAACACATTCCGAAAGACCGCCGCCAATACGCCGCCTGCGTGACGCATCTGGATGATTCTGTGGGTCAATTTATGACCGCGCTCGACCGCACCGGCCAACGCAACAACACGATCGTCATTTTCTTCTCCGACAACGGCGGCCATCTCAACGCCAGCCCGCGCAGTCGGTATCCGCGCACCGTGGAAAAGGCGCGCAAGGTGGGCCTCAACACGCCATTGCGCGGCCAGAAAGGGCAGGTCTACGAAGGCGGCATTCGCACACCGGCGTTTGTTTATTGGCCGGCGAAGCTCAAGCCGCGCAAGGTCACCACGCCGTTGCACGTCATTGACTGGATGCCCACCCTCACCCAACTCATCGGCCACGAGCCAAAGGCCGATCTGAATTGGGACGGCACCAACATCTGGCCGATCCTTACCGGCGAACAAAAGAACGCCGCCCCGCGTGTGCTCTACACCAAGGGCCCCGGCGGACGATCCGTTGCCTTGCGCGAGGGCGACTGGAAACTCATCCGCCACGGCAACGACCCCAAGGCGAAGCTCGAGCTTTTCAATCTTGCTAAGGATCCAAACGAGCAAAAAAATCTCGCTGCGGCCAAGCCGGAAATCGCCGCCCACCTTCGTCAATTAATGCAACACGAAGGCAAACGCGATAACGATGCCGTGCCACAGGAAAACAACGTTAAAAATTGAAAGGCATTCTAGTTTTGTGCCGTCAAACCTAAATGCGAATGAACATTATGAATTCCAGAATCTTCCGTTACACTTTGGCAATTGCGATCATCTCACTCGGGGGCATGAGTCAGGCGGAGGATCACAAGTACCTCAAGGCTTTTCCTCAGGCCGAAGAGGGGATGACGCGGTTTGTCATCGAGCTGCCGCACAAGGAGCGCGGCGTGGAGAATGCGTTCAAGGTGGAATTGGTCGTCGGCAAGATGCTGGAGACCGACGGGGTGAACCGGATGTTCATGGGCGGCAAGCTCGAGCCCAAGCCGCTCAAGGGCTGGGGCTTTACTTTTTATGAGGCGCAGCTCGGCCCGGCGGCGTCCACGCTCATCGGCGTGCCGCCCGGCACTCCGCGTGTTGAAAAATTCGTGCAGGGTCCGAGCCGACTGATCAATTACAACAGCCGCATCCCCATCGTGGTGTACGTGCCCAATGATGCGCAGGTGCGCTATCGGGTTTGGTTCGCCAAGCCCGGCTTGAACGAAGCGGACAACAAGTAATCCGGCAAGACTTTCACCGGCGATCATCGCCGGTTTTTTTGTGTTCAAACCGGCAGGGGCGGCGTACGATTTCCGTTCCCTATGAAACCGCATTATCTCGTCTTTCTGTTGTGGGTGGCCCTTGGCTATTCCGTCAATTCCGCCAAGGCCGCTAAGCCTAGCCCAGTCGGCAAACCTAATTTTGTTTTCATTCTCGTCGATGACCTCGGCAAGCTGGACATGAGCTGTGAAGGCAGCACATTTTACGAGACGCCAAACATCGATGCGCTGGCACGGAGCGGGATGCGTTTTGAAAACGGTTACTCCACGTGCCAAGTGTGCAGTCCATCGCGAGCGAGCATCATGCTGGGCACGTATCCGGCGCGGAACAAAATCACCGACTGGATTGGTGCGCGCACCGGAAAAGCCTGGAAACGTAACGACCGCGTGTTGCCCGTGGAATACATCCACGCGCTGCCCAAAGAGGAAACCACTCTGGCCGAGGCGATGCGCGCGGGTGGCTACAAAACTTTTTTTGCCGGCAAATGGCACTTGGGCGGCGAGGGCTCCTTCCCGGAGGATCACGGGTTTGACATCAACATTGGCGGGCACCATCGCGGCTCGCCCCCGGGCGGTTTTTTCTCGCCGTACACCAACCCCAAGATGAAAAGCGGCCCCAAGGGCGAATCGTTGTCCCTGCGATTGGCAAATGAAACGGCTTCCTTCATTGAGGCCAACAAGGATCGCAAATTTTTCGCTTACCTTTCGTTTTACGCCGTGCACGGCCCCATCCAAACCACCCAACCGCTTTGGCAAAAGTACCAGAAAAAAGCCGCGACCCGCGGGCTGGCCGCGCCGGACACGAAGCGGTTCAAGTTCGATCGCACCAAGGGCGTGCGGCAGGTTCAGGATAATCCGATTTACGCGGGCATGATGGAAACGCTCGATGACGCCGTGGGCATCGTCCTGAAAAAACTGCGCGACCTTGGCCTAGACAAAAACACCGTCGTCATTTTCACCTCCGACAACGGCGGCGTGTCCTCCGGCGACGCCTTCGCCACTGCCTGTCTGCCCATGCGCGGTGGCAAAGGACGCCAATGGGAAGGCGGCATTCGCCAGCCGTACTACATCCACGTGCCCAATCTCACTGCGCCCGGCTCACGGGAAAACGCGCTGGTAACCGGCACGGATTTTTTCCCCACCATCCTTGACCTCGCCGGACTGCCCCTGCGTCCGCGCCAACACGTGGACGGCATCAGCCTCGTGCCGCTGCTCAAGGGCGGCAAGCTGCCTGCGCGTGATTTGTTTTGGCATTACCCCCACTACGGCAACCAAGGCGGCGAGCCCTCATCCATCATCCGCTCGGGCAACTTCAAACTCATCCACTACTACGAGGATGACCGCGTTGAATTGTACGACCTCTCCAAGGACATCGGCGAGGAAACCAATCTCGCCGCGTCCCAACCCAAAACCGCCAAGGCCCTTCGCACCAAGCTGGATGCGTGGCTCAAGGAAACCGGCGCGCGCATTCCCGCCGCAGACGATCGCTTCAATGCCGAGCTAAAAAAACGGCAACTTCAGGGCGCTCGCACCGGCGGCATAAACGGCCTCGAAAACCGCGCGGCCAATTACCTGAAACCCACCTTCGTCCCCAACAAAGACTGGTGGAGCAGCCTTGTGCCGAAGGACTAGCCCCAAGCTGCCAATGCTTAATTCAAGAAACGCTTTCATTGCCTTGGCTCTTGCCGCGTTTGGCGCGTGGACTTCCGCCGCGGCAAAACCGCCCTCGGCCATCAAGAACGTCCTTTTCATCGTGAGCGATGATTTGAAGGCCAGCGTGTTGGGGTGTTACGGCGATCGCGTGTGCAAGACGCCGAACATCGACAAGCTGGCGCGGCAGGGGGTGGTGTTTGAGCGGGCGTATTGTCAGGGGTTGATGTGCGCGCCGTCGCGGTTGTCGTTTATGCACAGCCGATACCAAGGAACTGGCAAGGTGAATCTCGGGCAGCACTTTCGCGAGAATGGCTGGTACAGCGCGCGCGTTGGGAAGATTTATCACATGCGTGTGCCCGGCGACATCATCGCGGGCACTGATGGCCTGGACATCGCTTCCTCGTGGACGGAGCGATTTAATTCGGCGGGGAAAGAAGCCCACACACCGGGGCAGTACGCGTGCCTGAATTTGAACGTGTTCACCACGGCGGCGGAGAATCGGCAGTCCACGCGGATGCCGCATCGGATGTTTGTGACCGTTCGATACAAAGGCGATGGCTCGGATCAGCCGGATCACAAGTCGGCCACAAAGGCGATTGAGTTGCTGCAAAAGCACAAGGACGAGCGATTTTTTTTAGCGGTGGGTTTGGTTCGACCACATTACCCGATGGTGGCGCCGCAGCAGTTTTTCGATCCCTACCCGTGGCAGAAAATGAAGCTGCCCAAGTCCGTGAAAGATGACGCGGCGGACATCCCAAAGCCCGGACTGGCTGGTACGCGGTCGGAGACCAATCCCATCGGTAAATTCCCCGACAACCAAAAGCGGATGTGGACGGGCTATTACGCATCAGTGGCGTTTATGGACGCGCAAGTGGGCCGCATCCTTGATGAGCTCGACCGGCTTGGTTTACGAGAGAGCACGGCGGTGGTGTTCACCAGCGACCACGGCTACCACCTCGGCGAGCATGGCCTTTGGCAAAAGAACAACCTGCATGAAGAAGTCACGCGCGTGCCATTGATCATCGATGCCCCCGGTTTCAAGCCCGGACGATCGAAGGCGTTGGCGGAGTTGATGGACATTTACCCAACCGTTTCACAGCTCGCCGGACTCAAAACACCCGCCGAAGTTCAAGGCCAAAACCTCGTGCCCGTGCTCAAGGACAATGCAGCCAGCGTGCGGCGGGGCGCGTTATCCATCCAGCGGAACGGCCACGGCCTGCGCACCGCCGACTGGGCGTACCTCCGCTACAAAGACGGCTCCTCGGAATTGTACGATATGCGGACTGACCCCCACCAATTCACCAACCTCGCCCAGCACCAGCAACACGCCCAAACCCGCGCGCGATTGGATGCGCAACTCAACCAACGCCTCCGCAAAGCAGGCCTCACGCGCAAGTGATGGTGGGCTCAATTAAAAAACATCGCGCCGGTCGGAATTACTAGCCCAATGGAAACAATGAAAACAACCTGCATCATTCTAGCGCTCGGTTCGGGGTTTGCCAGCAAGGCGGCCCTTCCCATTGTGGTGGAAAACGGCGGGGCGGCCACACGCGGCACGGGCGTAGCTTTCCATCGGGAACACGCCGATATTGCCGCGGGCGATCGGTTCACCTTCGTGGGCGAATTCAAGGCCGGCCGCATCCGTTTGATGGATCCGCCGTGGGTGATGGTGAAGTACGATCGGCAACTGCACTGGCGCATTTATTTTTTCATGGACACCGGCGAAGGCTTTAAGCGGGCGGTGTCCCGATACCTTGCTCCCGTGCAGGTGAAACGTGTGGAGCCATTGCCGGCGGTTCAAAAGTACATTGAAGGCATGGAACGCGGTGGCCGTCACGCGCGCTTTCCCGCGCCACGGCTTTCACTGCGCGCCGTGTACGGCGACAAATTGCCCAAGGAATTTGCCAAGCTCGACCCGGCAAACACCCAGGTCGGCCTGTACTGCGACAACCTTGGGAAGCCCAATGCCTCTCTTCAGCAGTGTTTTACGATGAAGCCGGACAAGGCACCCGCTGCTGGCGTGGCGCATTTCACCGGCACGGTGCAGCTCAACCGACCCGACCTTCACTATCATCAACGCGAGGAGCAAAAGTGGCATCACTTCAACCTCCAGCACGCCAAGGCGCAGCCCATCCGCGTGAAACTTACTGAGGCCGATGCCCGACGGCAGTTCACAGCAGAGCTGACCAAGGCCGGACCGCGCCTGGCAAAACTCTGCGAACAAGCCGGCCTCGAGTTCATCTCCAAGGCCAACGGCCCAACCTTCATTTCCTGGGTGGATGGCCAACTGGCCGTGTCGGGCCTAATCACTCCGCGCCCCAACTTCTCAATGAAACCCGTGCCTTACGCGACCGTGACCCTTTGTTTCGATCCCGAGACCACCCAGCCCCAACGCATCCTTTTCGTAAAACGCATCCATCAAGACCCCAGAGATTAATGAAACGCTGTCTAATAATCCTCTGTGCACTCTGTGCCTCTGTGGTGGATCCATTCGCCACCATCGCCGCGACCAAGACGCCGAAGCAACCCAACGTCATCGTCATTCTTGGCGATGATATGGGCATTGATTCGGTCTCGGCTTTTAATGACAAGCTGGGCTTGAAGACCCCGGCGATTGACCGGTTGGCGGCCGAGGGGATGAGTTTTATGGATGCGCACTCGACGTCCGCAGTGTGTTCGCCGACGCGGTATGGGCTGCTCACGGGCCGTTACAATTGGCGCAGTCGGCTCAAACGTGGGATCGTGGGAGCTTGGGAACGTCCGCTCATTGCGGACAAGCGCATCACGTTGCCGGAGCTCTTCAAGGTCAAGGGCTACGACACGTGCATGATTGGCAAATGGCATCTCGGCTGGCATTGGCCGAAGAAGGGTGGCGGCACCACGCAAAAGTTGGGCGAGATTGATTTCACCAAGCCCATCAAGGGCGGCCCGGTGGATCACGGCTTCGATTATTATTACGGCGACGACGTTCCCAACTGGCCGCCCTTCGCGTGGCGCGAGAATGACCGCATACTCACCCCGCCTCTCCTCAGCCTTAAGGGCGGGGCCATTGGCCGCGGCCCGGCCGACCCGCGCTGGGACCTCACCGCCGTGCTTCTCGAGTACGGAAAGCGAACCGCCGAATATGTGCGCGGCCGCAAGGGCAAGGAGGCGCCATTTTTTTTGTATTTCCCGATGCCCTCGCCGCATACGCCCATTGCGCCCGGCGGCCGCTTCAAGGGCATCAGCGGCATCAGCGACTACGCGGACTTTTTGATTGAGACCGACTGGGCCATCGGCGAAATCCTCAAGGCACTCGACGACACCGGCCAAGCCGACAACACTGTCGTCATTTTTACCTGCGACAACGGCACCTCGCCGCAAGCGAAGTTCGGCGTGCTCGAGGCCAAGAACGTGCGGCTGCGCGCCAACTGGCGTGGCTGGAAAGCCGACGCCTATGAAGGCGGTCATCGCGTGCCGTTCATCGTGCGTTGGCCCGGCCACATCAAACCGAACACGCGCAGCCACGAGACCATCGTGCTCACCGACATCATGGCCACATGCGCCAGCCTCCTCGACACCCCGCTCCCCGCTAACGCTGGTGAGGACAGCGTGAACCTGATGCCCGTGTTGCGCGGCGCGAAGTTGAAGAAGCCTCTGCATGACATCATCATCAACCATTCCATCAAGGGCACCTTCGCCATCCGCAAAGGCCAATGGAAACTGATCCTCGCCCCCGGCTCCGGCGGCTGGAGCCCTGGCCCCAAAGCCAAGCCCGGCGAGAAACTGCCCATCGTGCAACTCTTTGACCTCGCCAATGATCCGAAGGAACAGAAAAACCTCCATGCCCAATATCCCGACAAGCTCAAAGAACTTGCCGGTGAATTGGCCAAGGCCTTCCGTAACGGCCGCACCACCCCGGGGCCAAAACAAAAAAACGAAGGCTGGCCCAACTCCATCATCAAACCCGTCCTCACAAAGTTCCCTGAACTTGCTGCACCGAAGAAATGAAACTGATTCTCCTCACTTTTCTTGTTTTGGCCTTTCCCGTAATGGCTGGTGAACTCGATCGCTCCACGCCCGGGAAAATTATTTGGACACCAAAAAATTGGCCCGCTAGTGGGCGACTAATTAAACCCAAAAACATCGGCAACATCACCGCCGCGTATTTTGCAAACGACGCGGCGCGCAAGCCGTTGATGGTGGAATTTAACCGCGACGCCACGGTGGTGACATTGCACGTCCCCAAACAAGCCCCGGCCAAGCGCGCGGTGGTGCTGGAGTTGGCTGAGAAATCCACGCGGCATCCCGATGGACGCATCGTGTTTTCCGCGCTGGATGCCAAAGTGCACGGTACCAAAGCCAAGCTCGAGACGCATCCGGGAAATCATCGCATCGGCTTTTGGGTGAACGCCGCTGACTACGTCCAATGGCAATCCGACCTCCCGCGTGCAGGGAGTTACGATGTGGAGCTGACTTATTCCGTAGCCGGCCCCAGCGGCACCGAAGCCGTCATCACGCTCGCTGGCAAGTCGCTCCCCATTGCCCTTAAAACCACCGGCAGTTGGTACCGCTACACGACCCTCCCCGTCGGCCACATCAAATTCGGCACGGCCGGTCCACACGTCATCACAGTCAAATGTACCAAAAAAACCGGCGGCGCGGTGATGAATCTTAAAGCGGTGACGCTTCGCCCAAGATAGGGATATCCTGCGCACATCCCTAACGGATCACGCGGAGTTTTCATCAATATCAAATCAACATGAGTAATTTTAGCATGTACATGATTTTAGAATGACCCCCTTTGCCCTTGCCCAAAACGAGTGGGAACGGCATATTTCTTAGCCGTGAAAATTCTTCGTTTCTCATTGATTATGTTTGTAGTAGCTGTTTGCAATTCGCCGGCGGCTGATGTTTTTGAAAATCCCTTTCGCATCAAGGCGGGTGGGGAGTTTATAGACGTGACCACGCAGCATGCCGCGCCGCACTTGCGCGATATGGATGGGGACGGCGTGCGCGATTTGCTGGTGGGCGAGTTTGGCATTCACGATTACACCGGCGAGGTGAGCGAAAAGGAAGAGTGGGCGCAGGGGCGCGTGCGGGTGTATCACAACCTCGGCACGGAGCGGGCTCCGCGATACGGGAAGTTCGAGTATCTGCAAGCGGGCGGCGTGCCGGCGGCGGTGCCGATTACGTGTTGCTTAAGCTTCGTGCCGCACTTCGCGGATCTCGATGGCGATGGCATTGAGGATCTGATGTCCGCTTCGTACCCGGGCGATCTGTATTTTTTCAAAGGACTCGGCAAAGAAAAATATGCAGCCGCAAAAACCCTCCGCGATGAAAACGGCAACGTGGTCAAACCCGTCACCTCGGCCACAATGGAGGCGCACGATATGGACGCCGACGGCGACCTCGACCTCATCATCGGCTCGCGACTCAATGGCTGTTTCGTGGTCACAAACATCGGCACACGCCAAGCCCCCAAGTGGTCGGCGAAGAAACAACGGTTACTGGATGCGAAAGGCAAGAAAATCGGCGGCTGGAATTACGGCTCAAATGTTCACTTCGCTGATTGGGATGGCGACGGCGTGAGCGACATCGTGGTAGGCAGCGATGACGGCGGCATTTTTTGGCATCGCAACCTCGGCAAAGAAAACGCGCCCTCCTTTGGCCCGAAGCAAACGCTGGTGCCGGTGATGTCCGAAGAATATATGTTCAAGCCGTTCCCCACGCCCACCCGCTGCGGCTGGCGCGTGAAAGTGCACGTGGCCGATTACAACGGCGACGGCACGCCGGACTTGCTCGCCGGCGATTACGGGCCGGAATGGATTTTGAACAAAAAACTCACCCTCGCCAAGCGGGCCCGCAGAGCCGAACTCATCACGCGGATTGCAAACCTCAAAGGCAAAGAAAACAAAGTGCGCAAAAAGGCGCTCCGCAAAGAATTGAAAAAACTCGCTGTATTCAAGGAAGGCGAAGGCGGCGGCTGGGTTTGGGTGTACTTGCGCAAGCCCACGGCAATCGCGACCGGCTCAATTCTACCCGAGGCCGCCGCAGTCGCCCGCCCGGACAATGCCAACGTGCAAGGTGAAGTGGAATTTACAATCTTAACCAAGGCCCCCAAAGCCAAAGTCGGCGAAGCCTTTGAGGTGAAGCTAAAATACAAAATCGCTCCCGGTTGGCACATCGGGCCGAGCAAATCCAAGCAGACCATTCCCACCGAGCTGGAATGGACACTGCCCGAGGGCGTGAAGGTCACGGACGTGAAATGGCCGGAGCTGAATTATTTCGGCAACCCGCCCGGCTATGAGGGCATCATCATCGTCACCGCCAAACTGCAGGCGGACAAGGACCTCAAGCCCGGCGCAAAGCTAACCATCGGCGTGCGTTCCTCGTGGCAAGTGTGCAAAGGAATCTGCAAGCTGGGCGAGAGGACACAACGATTAAAAATTTTAGTGAAATAAAACTCGATTCCAGTCATCCATGAAAACCAACTTTCTTTTAACCACCCTCGCCACCGCGGCCACCTTGTCCGCCGCAGATTTCGCCGCACCCGTGATGATGAAGGCCGGCGGCCAACCCATCCGCACCGAGGCCCCCGGCTACGCTTCACCCTGCTGGGCGGACGTGGATGGCGACGGCAAAAAAGATTTGCTCGTCGGCCAGTTCAATGACGGCAAGATTCGCGTTTATAAAAACACCGGCACGACCAAGACCCCCAAACTCGCCGCGGGCCAATGGCTGCAGGCCGATGGCAAGGCCGCCCAAGTCCCCGGCGTGTGGTGATGCACCAGCTCGACTCCACAGTTTGTGGATCTCAACAACGATGGCAATCCGGACATCCTTTCCGGTTCTTACTCGTGGAACAAGAACCCGATGGCCGGCATCTTTCAGGTGCTCTGGGGCAAGAAAGGCGGCGGCTTCAGCAAGGCCACCGCGCTCAATGGCACCGACGGCAAGCCGCTGATCGTCCAGCACAAGAAAGGCCGAGGCGATGCCGATCTTGCCCGCATCTGCACTCGGCCCACTGCGGCGGACTGGGATGGCGACGGCGATCTCGACCTCATCGTCGGCAACTTTGGCGGCACCTTTTACCTCTTCACCGGCGAAGGCAAAGGCAAGTTCGCGCCCAAGGCCACGCAATTGTTGGCCGGCAAAAAAGTGCTCAAGGTCCCCCACCACAGCGATCCCTTCCCCGTGGACTGGGATGGGGATGGCGACCTCGACCTCCTCAGCGGCGCATCCGACGGCGGCGTGCACTGGGCCGAAAACACTGCTGGCAAAGGCAAGGCCCCGAAGCTCAAATCCTTCAAGGCGCTCATCGCCCCCGGCAAAAATGTGTTCAACCCCGACCGCCTTAAGATTGTGAAAGAAGAACACCTCAATGGTCCTTCCGGTGACACCCGTGTCTGGGTGGACGACATCAACGGCGATGGCAAGCTCGACATTCTCGTTGGTGATTCCACCCGCCTCGTGTCCCCTGGCGAAGGCCTAACCGAGGAGGAATTCCCCAAAGCCTTTGACGACTGGCAGGCTGAATATCAAAAACTCATCGACCAATTCCATGACCGCAACTTAAGCAAAAAAGAAAAACGCGCGATCAGCAAAAAAATGAACGCCCATTTCAAACGTCAGGAACAAATTGTCACCATGCAATCCACCGGGTTCGTGTGGTTGTATTTGCAGAAATAAGGCTGTTAGTTTGCTGGATTAAAGGATCCAAAAAATTTTGGGATTCCTTCAGTGCCGGCGCATCGGGCTTGGCCACGAGCGTGAGCTGATAAACCCGGATGCCGACCACGTAAAGTCGCGTGTGAATTGAGTGGCCTCCCGGCCCGGCGCCGTTGACTTTGAATTCGCGGCCCTCGTATTTGTCCAGCTTGATGGCTTTGATGGCTTTAAGCGCGGCGGGGTCGCCCTTCACGTTTTTCGCCATGCCCTTCGCCATTAAATCCAAAAGCTTGCCCGGCGGCGTGGCTTTCATAAATTCCTCCGGATAATCGTGCGTGGCCACGCGCCAAATGGTGTCGTCATCCTGTTTGTGAGAATGGGCGGTGATGGTCACCACGCCAAAGGGATAACGATTTTGCCCGCGCTTCACCGTCACCTTGCCGGGCATGGTGATGGTGAATTGTTTGTCGGGAGCCTCGTACACCGGCCATTCGGCAGCAAACAAACCAGTGGCCAGCCAAAATGAGAGAGTCAGTGCGGGCGTTTTCATTTTTTGATTTGTTTAACAATCGGCTCCGGTTGCAAATGCCGATGCAGATAGAGCCATCGGAGGCTGCTCGAGTGGCTGATGAGGCCATGTTTGCTGCGGGGGTAAATCATCATATCAAACTGCTTGCCGGCGCGTTGGAGGGTGTCGGCGAGTTGCCAAGTGTTGGCGGGGTGTACGTTGTCATCAATGAGGCCGTGCATCAGCAGCAGTTTGCCTTTCAGGTTTTTGGCGTGGGTGAGGCATGAGCCGGTGCGGTAGCCATCCGGGTTTTCCTTGGGGGTGCGCATATAACGCTCGGTGTAAATGGTGTCGTAGTTTTTCCAGTCAGTCACCGGTGCGCCGGCCACGCCGACGTGGAACACATCAGGATACCGCAGCAACGCCAGCGCGCTCATGTAGCCGCCGTAGGAATGGCCGGCAATGCCGACGCGGGTGGCATCCACGTAGGGGCGCTGGGTGAGGTGCCGCACGCCGGCGGCTTGGTCATCGAGATCCACCTCACCGAGCTTGAGGTAGCCGGCGGTTTCAAACGCTTTGCCCCGTGCGGATGTGCCGCGGTTGGCGATGGTGGCGATGAGAAAACCGAATTCGCAGTAAGGATTGGCCGCCGAGTAGCGATTGCTCACCCCACGCGAACTAGGCCCGCCGTACACGCTGACCATCAGTGGATATTTTCGCTTGGGATCGAAATTCGCCGGCTTGTACAGCGTGCCGTAAAGGGTGGTTTTGCCATCGGCTGCCTTAAAGGTGAATAGCTCTGGCTTTGTGAGGCTCGCATCCGTTTCCTTAGTTTTGGCCGCGGTGGATGGTGCGGACAACACGGCTATCTCATTTCCTTTGGTGTCAAACAACGCCATCGCCGGCGGCACGCCGACCGCTTCGCGCCGCGCCACAAACCACCGGTGGTCGGGCGAGATGTGGAAAGAACTGTAGTGCAGGACATTGTGCGTGAGCCGCGTGGGGTCGGTGCCGTCGAGCCGCACGCGGTGGAGATGGTCATTGAGGGGATTGCTTCCGCTGCGCGCGGTGTAATAAATCCAGCCCGCATCCTCATCCACTTTCACCAGCGAAGTAACCGGTTTGTCATTCAGAGGTGTCAGCACCTGCAAACGAGAGCCATCGAGATGGCGCAGCTCGTATTGCATCCAGCCCGTGCGCTCGGATTCCCAGATGAACCGTTTTTTGTCCTCAAGCCATCGCATCAGCGGCAGATTTTTTTGCCACGTCTGCTGCCGTTCGCGAACGATCACGCGTGTCTGCCCGGTGGCGGGATCGGCGGCCACCACTTCCAAGGTGTCCTGCCGCCGATTGGTTCGGCTGAAAATCAATGCCGATCCATCCGGCGCGAATTTTGCGTTGTAAATGTAAAGCGTGGGATCGCCACCAACATCCACGCGCGTGGTCTTCTCCGTTTGGCGGTCGTAAATCAAGAGGCCCGCAATGGGATTGGCATCGCCCGCTTTGGGGTAGCGCACCGTTAACAGGCCGGTGTAGTTGGCTGTGTTGCTGGTGGTGAGGTGGTAATCCTGCAGTTTGCGTTCATCCATTTCGTAAAACGCCAGCAAACGACTGTCGGGCGACCACCACATTGCAGAGCTTTGATGCAGTTCCTCGCCGTACACCCAGCACGCCGTGCCGTAACGGAGCTTGTCCGTGCCGTTGGTGGTTACGCGTGTGGCATTGGCATCGGTCGGGCCGAGCTTGGGCGGGCCCTTTGCCGGTGCGGGCTCGATGAACACATTGTTGTCGGCGTGCCGCGCCACCCATTGGCCGTCGGGAGAGGTGACCCAAGTGGACTGCTGCGCGCGCCCCACGCGATGATACCGCGCAGGCGGCCTTGGTGAAGGAATGCGCTTGGGTGGTTTGCCAAGGTTGTGGATGGACAAATCCAAAAAATTCATCCGGAACTGATTTGTGCGACTCACGAATGACATCGACTGCCCATCCGCCGCCCACTCGATCCGACCCACGCGTCCGGCTGAATTCAGGCGGCTCGCAACCTTGCGCACCGTTTCGAAATTCTTAAATCCAGGCAAACCCGCCAATGGATGTGTCGGCGGCTTGGTCTCCGCTGCCGAGACGACCCCGCAGCCAAGCGCGAGTAGTACCACCAAAGTTTGAGACAATTTCATCAGTTCAGGCTAGTCCAGTGGTCCGAACGGGAAATCTTTGGAAGGTTTGTGCTCCGATTTCATTAACCGACGCATTCGGGCAGCCACTTCAGGATGTTTCGTGGCCACATCCGATTGCTCGCCACGGTCTGTCCTGAGATTATACAGCTCAATCTTGAGCGGATCTTTGTTGTTCTTGCGCAGCATATTCTGGCGGACGCCTTTCCATTCCCCAACCCAAACGGCTTGCTGGCCGCCGTAGCCGGTAAACTCGCGATAAAGAAATTCGCGTGGCTTTTGTTTTTTGCCGAGGAGCGTGGGGGCGATGCTGATGCCGTCGATAGATTTGGGCGCCTTGGTTTTTGCGCCAACGAGATCCAGCAATGTGGGCATCCAATCCTCTAGTCCGGTGCGATAGTCCGAAGTGCTGCCGGCCTTCACCTTTCCGGGCCACTTGACGATTAGCGGCACGCGAATGCCGCCTTCATAGAGCGAGCCTTTCAAGCCGCGCAATGGTTTCACGCTCTCGAAGAAATCATAATCCACCTCCAGCTTAAGGTGCGTGGTGCCGTTGTCCGAAGTGAACACGACGATGGTGTTTTTCTCGAGGCCAAGTTCCTTGACGAGATTCAGCACGTTGCCGATGTAACGGTCCATGCGAGTGATCATTGCCGCATAAGCCGCGCGCGGAGTGAAGTGCGGTGTGTAGCCATAGCCCTTGGCGCGCGTGAAGGGCGGGTCATTCCATTTTTGCGCGAGGTAAGGTTTCAATTCCTCATCGGGCACGTGCAGCGCCACGTGCGGGATTACGGTGGGGTAATAAAGAAAGAAAGGCCGATCCTTGTTTTTTTGAACAAACGCCAATGCGCGATCATTGATGCGATCCGGCGCGTAATCCTGTCCCTTGAAAACATCGTAACTGCGCGGATCACTTGCATCCGCGCCCTTCGGCAGCGAGGCGTGGCCGGGTACGGGCGGTT
>CAZJRV010000042.1:0-15475 GCA_964548235.1 uncultured Verrucomicrobiota bacterium | reverse complement strand
GACTGGGAGATTGTCAAGGGAGGCACGGTGACCAAGGACGGTGAGGGGTATCTTCTGGATGCGGGACAGGGGGAAGCCTTTGCGCTGCATAAGCTGGATCGTGCGGTGGGTAAAAAGATTACCTTTGAACTGGAGTATCAGGCCGCAGTCAAAGAGCGAACCCGCAACGCCTGCCTCGTGCTGGGAGCAGAGCCTCTCAATGATAAGCTCTGGAAGGCCGGTTCCATGATCGGGATGGGATCGCATGGAATTTTCCCGGGAGCTTGGGCTAATACCAGTCTGGGGACCGTTAAAAAAGTGCCCCTGAATCCGGACGAATCTTTCAAGGCGGTGGTGACCATTGACACGGTTAAAGGGTTGCTTACCTTGAAAGTGGGTAAGACGGAAGTCGTGATGCAAACCCCTAAAGATCTGGAAAAGATCCAGTACTACGGTATCTACGCCAAAGGAACCAAGACCCGGTTTAGTCCGGTGAGCATCAAATAGTTGGGTTTTGGCCTTAGACCGAGCCAGCAATTGATTTGCCGGTGCTCTCAAGATCGTTACAGGCTTCCCCAAGCCGAGCCGCCATCGCTTCTTCGGCCTTCTTCAGGTAGGAGCGCGGGTCGTAGACCTTTTTGACTCCGACTTCTCCGTCGATTTTCAGCACGCCCTCGTAATTGGTCATTATGTGGTCGGCGATGGGGCGGGTGAAACTGTACTGCGTGTCAGTGTCGATGTTCATCTTGATGACGCCGTACTCGAGCGTCTCCTTGATTTGATGTTTTTCGGAACCGCTGCCGCCGTGGAAGACCAAATCGAACTTCGCCGCTTCGCCGTGTTTGCCGATGACGGCTTCCTGGCCTTGCTTGAGAATCTCCGGGCTGAGCTTTACCGCGCCGGGTTTGTACGCGCCGTGCACGTTTCCGAAGGTGGCGGCGAACATGTAGCGGCCAAGCCCGTTGAGGCTTTCGTAGACGGTGAGCATGTCTTCGGGCGTGGTGTAAAGTTTCTCGGCGGGCGTGTCGTCGCTGCCGGCCGAGCCGTCTTCCTCACCGCCGACCACGCCGGCTTCGACTTCGAGGATGATCTCATTGGCGGCGCACAGCTCGAGGTATTCTTTCGAGATAGCCATATTTTCCTCCAACGGCAGAATGGAGGCATCGAGCATGTGGCTTTGGAAAAGATTGTTGAGGCCGACTTCGCGGCGCTTGGCGGTCTCGGCAATGAGCGGCTTGAGGAAACCCGAGGCTACTTCCGGTTGGCAATGATCGGTGTGCAGGCCGATGAGGATGTCGTATTTGTCCGCGAGCCGATGCGCGGCTTCGGCGAGGACGATGCAGCCGAATGCGGCGTCCTTCACATTGAGGCCGGAAGCGAACTGGCCGCCGCCGGTGGAAAATTGAACGATGCCGTCGGACTTCGCATCAGCAAAGGCCTTGAGTGCGGCGTTGATGGTGGTGATGGAAGTGACGTTAACGGCCGGATACGCGTAGTCGCCCGCTTGGGCGGCATCGAGCATCGCAGCGTATTGTGCAGGTGTGGCAATGGGCATAATGGGTTCCGCACCATCCGAGGGCGGAAAGGGGCGGAAGGTAGGGTGAAGCGGAAAAAATTGGAATCAAAAAATCCGGCTCGGGATTTCTAAAACGGCGGGTAATCCTTTGGGAAACGCACCAGCAGCGACTTCTCCTCGTGTGCCTTCCACTCGATCCACCCGAGTTTGCCGAGCAGTTCAGCGCGTTTTTCGTAAGGGTCACGGGTGTCGGGTGACTTGGCGATCTTGGCGGTGTAAATGGCCACGGCTTGGCCGAGGCGGCCGTGCAGCAGCTCGCGCTCGAGTTTCAATTCCGCGTTGGCGGCATCGTCGGCAGAGCTCCAGCGGGTGAGCTGTTTCCAGGCAACTTCAAATGCTATGATGGATTTTTTATCGGCCTTGGCTTTGTGTAGCTGGGCGCTGGATTGGGCGCGGAGAGCGGTGATGAGCGCAGATTTTTGAGCGTCCCATTTCTTTTTCAATACGTCCTTGTTTGGGGCTGCGTCATCGGCGGGCGTGCCGAGGTATTGCTGGAGGCCGTCGAGGTCGAGAAGTTTGAGGAGGGCCTCGGCAGTCTTGAGCATTTCATCGGCATCCTTTGCGGGATCGAGTGGTTTAAGTTTGTCGAGTTGGGTTTTGAGGTTTTTTTCAGCGAGTTTTTCCTCGTCAGTCAGTTTCTTGGGTTCCGGTTTTTTGGGTGGCACCACTTTGGGTTTAGTGGAAGGAAAGGAATTGCGCGCAGCGGGCACGATGTATTGGATGTTGTATCCATCGGGCCGTTTGCCGGCGCCGTTGAGGTCGTCATCATTGCCGCCATACTCGATTTTGCCGCGCAAAATATCGCCGGGCTTCACGCCGGATGGAAGTTGGGAATGTTTGGGGATGGCGAAGTGCAGCCGCACGGAATCACCGCGCCGAAGCGTGCGCGCGGCAAAACGTGAGGTGCCCCGAATCGCTCCTTCGGCATGTTCGTGGAAAGCCAATGACACAGCGCGCGAAATGGGTTGGTCGAGCATCAGCAGTGTGTGCTGAAAACGCTCGAGCATTTTTTTGTCCGGATGCCGCACGTGATAGCGCAGCACGTGTTTGCCTTTGGCGAGGCTGACAGGGTCGTTATGCGTGCCGCTGCCGAGCCGACGTTTTTGTGCATCGAACAATTGCCACACACCGGATTCAAGGAAGTAGTCCGAGCCATCATTATAATCCACCGTCAGCACGGGCGTGACGCGTGCGGGCTTCGCTTGATCAAAGTTGTACGTGATGATCATCTCGTGGATTTGCTCCTCATCGTCCAGACGATCGCGCACGGGATCCAGCGGGCGAATCTCAGCCTTGGTCGGGCGCACGGAGCGGCGCCAAGTTTTGTATGAGCCCGAAGGGGACAACCGCTCGTCACGCAATGGCGCGGTCACCATCACGCTGTCGGTGAGGTCGTTGCCATCGAGCGTGAATGTGTCGCTGCTGGGTACGAGCCCGTGGAATTGCAGCGTAAATTCCGCTTCCGCTTCGCCAAGGCTGGACCAGTATTGCGCGAGGCACAGCTCCAACGTGCGGCCGCCGGTGACGGCAAAACTTTCAACGCGCTCGGCGCCTTCGCGCAGTGTCAGATATTTTTCCGTTTCACCAGCGCGAAACGTCAAGCCCGGCAGCAACTGCACGGCGTGCAAATTCACGCGTTGGTCGGTGCCAGCCTTTTTCGTGCGCACGTGCAGATCCGCCCACGTGGCACCGGGCGGCATGGCAAGGAAACGCCGAATGGGCAGACCGCCCTTGAGGGTGAGATTCGTAGACCACGTGTTGCCTTCGATGGGCTCGGGTACAATCACCGTGATCGGCACGCGCACCAGAGCGCCGCCTTGGGAATCGGCGGCATCGGTTCCAATGACCTCGGTGTAGTGCACGCCGGGCTCCAGCCCGGTGGGGTCTACCTTCACGTTGATGCGCTCGGCGCTGTTGGCTAGCAGCAATTGGCTGGCGCATTCCACCCAGTCGGCTTCGCAGCGGAAGGCCAGCCGTTTTTCAAATTTGATTTTCTCCGGCTTGGGCGCATCGCGATGGAACACGGGCTTGATGGAGACGGAAAAGGAATGCGTGCGGTTAACCTCAAAGGGTTCGCGCAGGTAAATCCCGCGCGCATTGGCGCGACCCACGCGGGCTTCAAACTTGAAATCGCTCTTGGTGATGGGCGGGTTGTTTTTCAGCCAATCATAGGCCTTGTGAATCTGGATCATGCCACGGCCCTGCTCGTGGGCTGTGAGGCCGGCGATGGGTTTGGCGGTATTCTCCAGAGCGCGTCGCACGCGATGCGGTGTGCGATTGGCCTTCTCCGCCTTTAAGGCCGAGAGCAGCAGCGCGATGTTGCCCGCGGCGTTGGGGGAGGACATCGAGGTGCCGTTCATCTGCGTATTGCGCCGCAACTGCCAGTTGGGCACGGGGGCAATGGCGCCGCCGGGGGCGGTGAGGTCCACGCCGAGGTCGCCATCCAGCGCCGGGCCGCGCGCGCTCCATGTGTATTGCATATCCTTGCGCGTGGCGCGCATGCCGTATTGGTCCAGCATCATTTGCGGGGTGACACTCGCGCCGATGCCGAGCAAAGCGCTGGTGGTGCCGCCGGGCGAGCCAACGGTGGATAGCGCTGGCCCATTGTTGCCTGCGCTGGCGCAGAAGATGACGCCGTGACGGTTCACGATGTTGGCGTACTCCGTGTAAATGCGGCCCACATCCGGGCGCGGGGAAGGGCCGCCGTAGCTCATGTTGATGACGTCGCATTTGTTTTGCAGCACGGAAATGAGCCCACGCATTTGGCCGGTGCCGGTGGAGCTGGAGCCGAGGCGGGTGTCGCCGATTTTGACGGACACAATCTGCGCGCCGGGCGCGAGGCCGTTGAGCTCCGGTTGCTTGGGAAAATGTGCCGCCACAATGCCGGCTACGTGCGTGCCGTGTGCGCCGCAATCGACCACCACCGATAGCAGATCGCCATCGCGATAAATGTTCGTGGCAAAATTCATCTGCGCCTCGCCGCCGAAGGTGCCGTAGTCGCGGTTCACGCGGAAGTTGGTCATTAGTTTTTCATCAGAAAAATCGCCGTCCTCATCAGTGTCCACACTGGCCATCCAGCGTTCGCCATTGTGGAACACGAGACAATCGTGAATGGGACCAGGATCGCGATACTTTGCCTGCAGAGTTTTGAGTTGAGTCAGGCGCGCGGCGAGGTCATCGCGTTCGAGCAGTTGTTCCTTGGTGGGCTTGGGGTGGGCCTTGTCCCAGTTGGCAACGGCCTGTTCAGCGGTCTGCGTGCGTTTGCGTTGCTGGATGTCCCAAGCTTCGCGACGTTTGGCGGTGAGGCGGCTGACAAGGTCGCGCGGGAATATGCGCCAAGCCTCCACCATTCCGAGGCGGTATTTGCCGGCGCGACTTTTCCACTTGGCGGGAATCTTGAGTGTGCGTCCAGTGAGGCCGGTGAGTTGGCCATTCTTCAGCTCCACCTCGGTGGTGGTGCGCACATCGCCGCTGCCGGAGCCGTCGATGACATCCACAATCTTGGGCCGGCCGTCGGGGGTGGTTTGCAGGCCGGGCGCGCCGGGATCCACGCCGGTATCAAAAATAGCCACAACCACACCGCGCCCGTCGTATTGCGGATGGTCCTCAAGGAACTGCGCCGCGCCGGTGGCGCGTTTGGGGATGAGCGCGGTGAAAGGTTGATTACCGTCTTCGTCTCGGTTGGCTTGGGAAATATATTTGGCGTACGCGCCGAAACTCATTGGGTCCGGCGTGTGACAGGCGGCCAGCAGCAGGGCCAGCATCGGGATGAATCGTTTCATTTGCGCGATAGGATAATGATGGACGTTGGGCTTGCCAACTTTGTTCGTTGAAATCATTGTGGTTTTAAGATAGTCAACAGCCAGTTTTGGCATGGATAAAACTTGGGACATCATCAGGGAGGTGCTGACTTATCCGCTCATTAAAATGGGCGAGGGCAGTCTCACGCTGCAAAGTTTGCTGATTCTTGGCGTGTTGTTCGCGGTGGTTTTGTTGCTGGAAAAAATAATCCGCGAACGCGTCATCATGCGCATTTTTGAGAAGACGGATTTTCCCGAATCTCTGGAGTACGGTCTTGCGCGGATTATGGGCTACGTGTTCATCGTTATCGGCTGGTACATGGCGCTGCAGTTTGTGGGCATCGATCTCAGTTCGTTGGCGCTCATTGCCGGCGGCATCAGTGTGGGCGTGGGTTTTGGCCTGCAAAATATCATCAACAATTTTGTCAGCGGCATTATCATATTCGCCGAACGGCCCATCACCATTGGCGATCGTGTGGAGGTGAGCGGCATTGCCGGGCGCGTGGTAAAAATCAGCCTGCGCAGTACCACCGTCATTACCAATGACAACATCACGATGATCGTGCCCAACGCGGATTTCATTTCGCAAACGGTCACCAACTGGAGCCATGGCGATCCCAAGGTGCGCATTCGCGTGCCCATCGGCGTTGCGTACGGATCGGATATTCAGTTGCTGGAAAAAGTTTTGCTGGAAATTGCTGATGAAAATCCCAAGGCGTTGAAGGATCCCAAGCCCTCGGTGCTCTTCGATAGTTTTGGCGACAACTCGCTGAACTTCGAGCTGGCGTTGTGGACAGCCTCGATGACCACGCGGCCGCGGCGGTTTATCAGCACCCTCAACTTTGCCATCGAGAAAAAGCTGCGCGAAAACAATATCGAGATTCCCTTTCCGCAGCGCGACCTGCACCTCCGCTCCAGCGACGTGGGCGAGTTGGGACCAAAAAGGCCGGCGGAAGCGGAGCCTCCCACCGGCCAAGATGATCGTCCAGCGGAAGAATCCAGCTAGACAGATCGGGATTGGTTTTAGTTACGCGTCCGAGCGGGGTTTCCTCGGTGCATTCTTTGGCGCTTTCTTAGGTGGATTGATATTGAATTCAAAGTTGCGGTCAAACTTGAAGTCACCGCCATTCAGGTTCAGCCCGTTTAGGCGGATGCCGCCTTTGCCCGCGCCCATGCCTTCGAGTTGCTCGAGTTTTTTGATGAGATCGCGGTCCAGCGAGTCGCGCTGTTTCTTGGTGTCCACCGGGCCGGTGAACGACTCCGCGCCATCCGGATCCTTCGCCGTGAAGGTCTTCTTGCCGTTCTTGGTGGTGAGCGTGTAGCTGCCGGTGTTGTCGCGAATGGTGATGCTGCTCACCACCTGTTTGCGGACGTTTAGGTTTTCACCGCCCTCTTCCGGGTCAACTTCCCGGTCACCGGGGAAGTTGAAGTGAAACTTGAATTCCTTGCCACCGTTTGCGCCCGGGCCAAGATTTAACCCATTGCCCTCAAGCAGTTTTTTCAAATCCTCCGGAGCCATTCCGGGGACCTGCAGGTTTTTCAATTGCTCATTCAATTGCTCGAGATTTTGCGGGTTCAATCGGAACATCCGCATTTGCCCCTGTCCCTGACCATTGGGAAGGTTGAACGGTTTCCATTCGCCATTTTCCAGACGCAACGGCTTGGCCGGGCGAACTTGGGCGATGGCTCCCTTGGTGAGCTTGGCCTTGGCCTTGTGCTCCGTGCCTTTTCGCAAATAGGTGAGTGTCACCTCGTCACCCGGTTTCTTGGTGCGAATAAGCGTTTGCAGCTGTTGACTGTTAATGATGAGCTGGTCATTTAGCTGGGTGATAATGTCATTCGCTTTGAGGCCGGCCTTTTCGGCAGCGCTGCCCTTGGCCACGTGCGCCACTGCCACGCCGATGCCCTCGGGCAGGCCGAGCTGGGCGCGGGTGAGCGCGGGGATTTCATCCATCGCAATGCCAAGGCTGGCCCCTTGCGCCGCGGCACGGATGCGCACGATGCCCTTGCCGGGTGCCACAGGGCCGGGCTGGTCCTTGTTTTTATCCGCTACAGCTCTTTGCCGGGCCTCATAGGCTTCATGCATGCGCTTGGCGGCCTGCTGGGCGCCGAGGGTGATGCACGGTTGCTCGTCATCCGCCACGGCCGAGAAGGCAAACGCAGCGGCGATCAGGGTGGTTAGTTTGTTTTTCATTTTGTGTCGTGTATTAAAATAAGCGTTTTGGTGGGTCAGTGAATTTCTGCGGGAATGAGCAGGTGTTCATCGCGAGGCACGGTGAATTCCACGCGGGTGGGGCCATTGGGGTCTTCCCACGTAAAGGTATCCACCCTGCGCATGCGAACGTGCCGAAACGGCTGCTGGCCGGACAGGTGGACGATGCCGCCATCATACGCGCTGGCCACCTCGTTGTAGCGGCGGGCCGGAAAGAGGTCGATGGGCTTTTCATCCGTTGCTGCATCCATTGCCGCTGCTTCGGCTGATGGCGCGGCGGGGTTGTGCGGTGTTTGCGTGGAAAGTTGCGGGCCGGGTTTCAGCGTGAGAATCATCGTCAACGCCGTCACGGCCATGCCGGGCATGAGCCAGAATTTCCAGCCGAACCGCATCGTGTGGGGCTGCGCAACCGGAGTGAATGGCGCGGCACTGGCGGCGTGCGCCAGCCGGTCGAGCAATCGCTCGTCCATCGGGGCGGGGGCCGTCTTGCGCAGCTCGGCCTCAAGGGCGGGATCAAATTCCGGTTCGGTGTTCACAGTGCGGTTACAGTTTCAAATTTATGTCTCGGCGCAAGATTTCGAGGCCGTAACGATAGCGAGAGGCGGCGGTGTTGAGCGGGATGTCCAGCGTGTCGGCAATCTGCGCGAAGGTCAGTTCGCTCCAGATTTTCAGCATCAACACTTCGCGAAATTTTTCGGGCATTTTCTTCATCGCTTGATCAACGATCTGCGCGGTTTCTTTTTTCTCAATCGTATCGTCGAACCAACAGGTCTCGACCTCTTCCATCGCGCTTTCCTCGCGCGCCCCCCGCCGGTCGGTGTTGCGGGCCAAGTCAATCGCCCTCCGCCGCAGCGTCATATAAACCAGCGGCAAGTCGGGCGGCTGCCCGTTGCATTTCTGGCTGGCTTCCACCAGCGCAACCTGCAGCAAATCCTCCGCATCCGCTTCGCACCGCGCCTGCGTGCGCGCAAAAAGCAGCAGCCGCGCCCCGTACTCAGCGAGCCAGGCTTGCCAGTTGGTTGCAGATGGCATTGTCATTATCGTTTCCGATCGTCTCCGAATCGCCATTCTAGCGGACCTTCCGGCGTCCTGCACAGTGAAAAGCGACACAGCTGGCATTTTTTGTTTGAGAAATTTTTGGCGAAAAGAGGGCGAATGTGGCGGGAATCGAATACTCGTAGTTGGGGGGCGTCTGGTTTTCAGGAAACTTCCTGCTATAGCCTTGCGCTTCTGTTTGGTTTGGGGGATTTTTCCGGGAGAAAATTATGGCGCGTCATCAAGTATTTTTGGCCGGATTGATTGTGTGCAGCTCGGTGGCTGCGCAGGAATTGTCTGATGCGGCGAAGGTCGAGTTTTTTAGCCAAAAGATTTTTCCCATCCTCAAGGAAAATTGTTTCAAGTGCCACGGCGAAAAAGAAAAGCTGAAAGGCGAATTTCGAATCACCAGCCGTGCCGGACTGCTCAAGGGCGGCGATATCGGCCCCGCCATTAATCTCAAGGCACCGGAGCAAAGTTTGTTGCTCGCGATGCTCTCGTACAAGGACGAGGATCACGAGATGCCGCCCAAGGCCAAGCTGCCGATTGCGCAAATCAAATTGCTCACGCGTTGGGTGAAGCTCGGCGCGCCGTACAATCCCGCGCAGGAAATCGCTGGCACTGCCGGGCACGTGCTGCCCAACACGCAAATCAACGTCCGCACGCGCGCCTACTGGGCGTTCCAGCCACTTAAACGCCCCAACCCCCCCTTAGCGGCGAATGCTGACTGGAACGGCAACGCCATCGACGCGCTTATTTTTGATCGATTGGGAAAAAACAAACTCACGCCAAATGGCCCGGCTGACAAAAGCCAGCTCATCCGGCGGGCCTATTATGATCTCACCGGCTTGCCGCCCACGCCGCGCGAGGTGGAGGCGTTTGTGAAGGACAACTCGCCCAAGGCGTTCGAGAAAGTCATCGATCATCTGCTAGCCAAGCCGCAATACGGCGAAAAGTGGGGACGGCATTGGCTCGATCTCGTCCGCTACGCCGAGACTAACGGCTACGAGCGCGACGGCCCTAAACCACACGTGTGGCGCTACCGCGATTACGTTATCCGCGCTTTCAACGAGGACAAGCCGTACGACCGATTCATCATGGAACAACTGGCCGGTGACGAGCTGGAGCCATTCCGTGCCGACGCCTTCACGGCCACCGGTTTTTATCGACTGGGCTTGTGGGATGACGAACCGGCTGACCGCGAGTTGGCGTTTTTCGAGGGCATGGATGACCTCGTGCGCACGACGTCCGAGACGTTCCTCGGCCTATCGCTGGGCTGCGCGCGGTGTCACGATCACAAAATCGATCCGTTGCCCACAGCGGACTATTATTCCTTCCTCGCGTTTTTTCGCAACATTCGCCACTACGGCGTGCGCGGCCACAACACAGTGATGGATGCTTCCGTGCGGCCGTTGTTGCCCGCAGTGAAGCGTGACACGTATCGCAAGGACACGGAGGATCGCAAACGGCGGCTGGCTGAGGCGGAGCGTGAGCTGCGTCGCACCGATGATTTGGCGCGCAAACAACTCAAGGCCGGCGAGCTAGACGATTACAATTTTGAAGCCAACCGCATTCCGATCCTAAAGAAGTACCTCGGCCAATGGGTGAAGCCCGAGGCATTCAAGAAATACGAGACTGCCTTTGCCGAGCGCAAGCGCCTGCGTGCCACCTCCGGCAAAAATGCGGAGATGGCGCTCGTCGTCACCGAACACAAAAACGCGCCGCCCCCCACGCACATTCTCAAGCGAGGCACCCCTTCCTTGAAAGGAGACGTCGTGGAGCCTGCTTTCCCGCAGATTCTGGATTTCCCCAAACCCAAGCTGCCAAAGAAGGCCGCGGGCGATTTGTCGTCCGGACGACGCACGGTGTTGGCCCAATGGATTGCCAGCGGCAAGAATCCGCTCACGGCCAAGGTGATGGCCAATCGCCTGTGGCAGCATCATTTTGGCCGCGGCATTGTGCGCAGCGCGAATAATTTTGGATACATCGGAGATGCCCCGACGCATCCGCTGTTGCTGGACTGGCTGGCCAGCGAGCTGGTGGACGGCGGCTGGAAACTCAAGCGGATGCACAAGCTCATTATGATGAGCCGCACGTACCAGATGTCATCCGCCGGAAACGCCACGGCCCTTGCAGCGGACCCGAACAACGATTTCTTTTGGCGGTTCAATATGCGCCGACTAACTGCCGAGGAAATCCGCGATAGCATCCTTGCCCTCACCGGCCAGCTCAACCTCAAGATGGGCGGCCCGCACATTTACACCGAGCTGCCGCCGGAAGTGCTGCACACCGCCTCGCGCCCCGGCTCCGCTTGGGGCAAAAGCCCGCCGGCCGAGCGCCATCGGCGCAGCATTTACATTCACGTGAAACGCTCGCTGCACGAGCCTTTCCTCGCCGCCTTCGACTGGGCCGACACCGACAACACCTGCGATGTCCGCTTCGTCACCACCGTGCCCACGCAAACACTCACGATGCTCAACAGCAAATTTCTCAACGACTCCGCCGAAGTGCTGGCGCTGCGTTTGCAGGAAGAACATCCCAACGATCCCAAGGCCCAAGTCACCCGCGCCCTCACCCTCGCCACCAGCCGCCCCGCCACCGCCGAGGACATCGCCGACGGTCTCAAGCTCATCGAGCATTTTACAAAAAAAGGAATCAAACACCCCCAAGCTCTGCAGCGCTTCTGTCTGCTGGTGCTGAACTTGAATGAGTTTGTTTATTTAGACTGAACACGGATAACCACGATTTTCAGGATTCCTTATCCTGTTCATCTTGCCTATTCCTGTTAAACCGAAAAAGTTATGGCTAAAATCGAAAAACCAGCGAACACGTTTTGCGGGCAGACCTCGCGGCGGGAATTTTTGCATCAGGTGGGCGGCGGGTTTTCGTCGCTGGCGCTCACGGGGATGATGGCGGGCGATGGCTTTCTCGCGCGCCAAGCGATGGCGGCCGATGGCAAGACGCCTTGGGCCAATCCGCTCGCGCCGAAGAACCCGCCGCTGCCGGCGAAGGCGAAGCACGTGATTTTTCTCTTCATGTACGGCGGTCCCAGCCACATGGACACGTTTGATTACAAACCCAAATTGTATCCGCTTGATGGCAAAACGATTGAGGTGAAAACGTTCGGGCGCGGCGGCAAGAAAAGCGGCGGGCGCGTGGTGGGCCCGAAATGGAAGTTCAAGCAATACGGTCAGTGCGGTAAATACGTCAGTGATCTCTTCCCGCACGTGGGCGCGCAGAGCGACAAGATTGCCTTCCTGCATTCGATGACGGCGGACTCGCCCATCCACGGCTCGGCGATGTTGATGATGAATTCCGGCCACCTGCTCAGCGGTCGTCCGTCGCTGGGTTCGTGGGTGAACTACGGGCTCGGCACGGAAAACGAAAACCTGCCCGGATACGTGGTGATGCTCGATCCCACCGGCGGCCCCATCAGCGGGGCCAAGAACTGGACCAGCGGCTACATGCCCGCCGCCTACCAAGGCGTGACGGTCAATGCCAGCGGCACGCCAATCTTGGATTTGAAAAACGCCCGCGGGATGAAACGCGAGGAGCAACGCGCGATGCTCGATGCTTTGAACCGTTACAATGGCCGCCACCTCAGCACGCGCACGGACAACACCAACCTCGCCGCCCGCATTGCCAGTTACGAGCTGGCCTACAAAATGCAAATGAGCGCGCCCGAGGCGGTGGATTTTGATAGCGAACCGGAACACATCCATAAGCTCTACGGCCTAGACCAAAAACGCACGGCGGATTTCGGCAAGAAATGTTTGCTCGCCCGCCGGCTGGTGGAGCGCGGGGTGCGCTTCATCCAAATCTACAGCGGCGGCAACCACAACGACGCCAACTGGGACGCCCACGGCGACCTAGAGAAAAATCACAACTACCACGCCGGTAACACCGACCAACCGATTGCCGGTTTATTGAAAGATTTGGAGCAACGCGGGTTGCTCGACGAAACGCTCATCATTTGGGGTGGCGAATTCGGCCGTCAACCCACCGCCGAATACGCCAAAGGCACCGGGCGCGATCACAATAGCTACGGCTTCACAATGTGGATGGCCGGTGGCGGAATCAAAGGCGGCGTCAGCGTGGGCCAAACCGACGAGCTCGGCGCAGCCGCTGTGGAAGATCGCTTCCACGTGAAAAACCTCCACGCAACGGTGCTCACCCAACTGGGTTTTGACCCCAACAAGCTGACCTATTTCTATCGCGGCCTCGACCAACGCCTCGTCGGAGTGGAAGGCGCCGAGCCGATTCGGCAGATTATTTAGTCGAAAGCAGACACAGAATACTCAGATTTTCACGGATAATTTAATCCGTGTTCATCCGTGAAATCCGTGTCTTCAAACGTTAAACCGAATCTCCAGCACCGTCCGCTCTGGAATCGGGAAATTTTTGTCCACCAGTTTCGTCAAGCCTTGCGAGGCGGCGTCCTTGAAATTGTGCGCGGTCATTAGTTCCTCGTGGCTGACAATCTCCGCCTTGATGAATCCGCGGGCGAGATCCGTGTGAATCTTTCCGGCGCACGTCACCGCGTCCGCATTCTTCTCCACAAACCACGCACGCACTTCCTTCTTGCCGGCTGTGTAAAAAAACATCAGATCACCTGCCGCCATCACCGCTTCGCAAACTGTATCCGGCGTGGGCGGTTCATCGAAAATCGCAGTGGGCTTAAAACTCAATAACCCGAAGCCGTGCACAAATTCCCGCTCCGATTCAGTTAGCTCCAAATTACAAACCGGCTGTTCGCCCTCCAAATGCGCGAAGCACTTCGCCAGCACCGCCTTTTCTGTTTCATCCTCCGCCACGGACAACCGCCCCTCAATCTTGTCCATGTCCAAAATCAACAAATCGAGAACACTGTCGCGCGCGATCGCAATTCCTTCCGCCGCCTCAAACCCTTCGGGCAATAGCTCGATGTAATACGGCGACACCTTGTCCGGCTTAAATTTTTTCTCAAGGTCTGCCAGAATGGCGTCGTTGTATTTCACCTTGCCCTCGGGCAACTCAAATCCTGTGTAAGCGATCTTCATAAAAAATGGCCGCCCCTTCTACAGGCAGGCGGCCGTGAGGTCGATGCTGGAAATTTGCTAGTACAGAATCTCAAACTGGCCATTGGGCAGCGCGACCGCGGCGCTGAAACTCCAAACCGGCATTCCCGCCTTGCCGCCATGGGGTGCTGCGTCGGCCGGTTTTTGAGTCAGAATCTGCCAAGCGAGCCGACCGCCTTTTTTCCAGCCGGTGTTTTCGCTCCACGACACCAGCGTGTCGCCCGCCTTATTGACGGCGATACTCGGGTGACGTTGGCGGGCGTGGCGGGCGATTTTTCGCGCATCGGATTCGCCATCGAGCGGTCCCACAAAAATGTTGCTTTGCGCCTCCCACGCACCAAGCACGCCTTTGGGCGTTTGCGTGAACGCCGCGCTGCTCATCACGCATTGGCCGATCTTCCACGGACCGACCACGCTTACGCGCGCCTTGCCCGGTTCGTGGCCGATGAGCAAGGTCATATCGCGGTTCACAAAATTTTGTGCGCCGCGATAGAGCGTGAACAGCTGGCCCTTGTCATCGGTGAACGATTTCAGCCCGCAACAGCCGCACGTGCCTTTCTTCGTGCTGATGAGTTTTTCTTTCGTAAACGATTTTCCCGCATCAGTGGACGTCGCCACGAACACGCCGCGCACATTCTCGCCTTTCGGGCTGTCCTTCGGCGCCGCGTGCCACACCACGTGCACGTTGCCTTGGCCGTCTGCCGCCACCGAGCCGCCGCCATCGAGGGCGGTGGTCCACGTCATCAGGTTGCGTTCCTTTTCAAACCCGCTGCTGTCGATGCGCATCCGCGTGTAAAACATCGGCGACCCGTGATGCGGCGTGCCGCCGCCGGCTTGTGAACCATTCCACGCCACGTGCACGCGGCCGTATTTGCCCAGCGCAATGTGCGGCCCGCGAATGGTGCCCACCGCTACCGCGCTGCCCAGGATGGCGTTTACCTTCATCGGTTGCGAAAATTTGCTGTCCTTGCGCGTGACGTAATAAACATCCGAAGCCCGTTCCTCGCCCGCGAGAAACACAATGTGCGCCGTACCTTTGGCATCGATAGCGACTTGCGGTTGTTTGCCCTGCAAGGGAAGGCGCACCAGTGAAACGGTGGGTGCTGCAGTAGCCGTGGTAAGGCAAATGAGGGAGAGAAGGATCGCTTTCATAGGGGAAAGACTAGGCCGGTGAGGCAAATTATCAACGTTCAATTTTCAGTTGCCGGGCTGAAGGATTACCTTCATCAACCCCGCCTCTGCCGCGTACAGGCGGTCGAACCAATCCGCGCCTTCCTCGAGCGTGGCTTTGGCGCTGATGAGGGGTTCGACTTGGATGATGCCGCGGGTGAGGAGATCGATGCACTCGGGGTATTCGCCGTTGGAACCGCAGGTGCCGTGGATGGTAAGCTCGCGGGTGACAACCGATTGCAGAGGAAACTCAACCGTCGGCGCGAGGTTACCGACGAGTGTCACATGGCCGCCCTTGACGGTGGCCTCGATGGCGGTTTGTACGGTGGGCGTGGCGCCGACGACTTCCATCGCCACATCCGCGCCGTGCCCGCCGGTGGCCTCACGAATGGCGGCGACCGTATCGGTTTCGTTCGGGTTAATGCCCAGCTCGGCGCCGAGTTGTTTGGCCAGCTCGAGTTTTTCGTCAGCTAAATCCACCGCGATAATTTTGCCGCAACCGGCCGCCTTGAGCGCCTGCACTACGAGCAGGCCAATCATGCCCGCGCCGACGACTACCGCGCTGTCGCCCAGCGTGATGGGCGTGCGGTTCACCGCGTGCACCGCCACGGACACCGGCTCGATCATCGCCGCATGCTCGAAGGCG